>NZ_JAALCR010000015.1 GCF_011065895.1 Paludisphaera rhizosphaerae
ACCAGGCCCCCTCGCGAGTCTCGTCGCCGATGCCCGGAACGGCGTCGGAGCGGACGGCCTCCTGGCTCGGGTCCAACTGCTCGTCTGGCCCGACGCCGTGCCGTACAAGCCTTGCGAGCGCTGGCCCGACCATGAAGCCAAACAGGAGGTCAGGAGGATCTTCCGCAAGATCGCCGAGGCCGACTACTCGTCTCGCGGCGGCCACGTCGACCAGTTCGGCGGCCCCCCCGCCTTCAGGTTCGACGCCGCAGCCCAGGCAATCTTCGACTCCTGGTTCGAGGCCCTGGAGGTCCGGCTTCGGAGCGGGGATATCGAAGATCCGGCGCTGAAGTCGGCCCTCAGCAAGTACCGCAGCCTGGTCCCGTCGCTGGCGTTGGTTTACCACCTGGTATCCCACGTCGACTCCGAGAAGATCCCGCCCGTCGACGTCGCCGCCGTCGAATCCGCGATCGGCTGGGCGGTTTACCTGGAAGCCCATGCTCGTCGCGTCTATGGCTGCTCCGGCGGCGCGTCGGTTTCGCCGGGAGCCAGGCTGGCCCGTCGCCTTTCGGAGCTCCCCGCCGGCTTCACGCGCCGGGACCTGCAGCGCAAGGGCTGGTCCGGCCTGCGGGGGCCGGAGGAGCTTGACAGAGCGATCCATGCCGCCTGCGAACGGCGTTGGATTCTCGCCTATCAGGCGGAATCGGGGACAGGAGGAGGCCGGCCGACCGTCCGCTACTGGCGCAACCCGCTCGAGTCGGTCTCCGCGGCATCGGCGGGCCCCCTGTTGGTCGCCTCCGACTTAGTCGGGGTCATGGCCGAGTGGGCAGCAGCCTCCGACGACCGGTCGGCCCAGATCACTCCGAAGGCAGCCGGCCTCTACCAGCTGCAGGCCTCCTCAGCCAAGTGCCATCAGGTTCACCACGATTTCCCGCTTGGGATGCCCGAGACCGAGCTACTTGCGTTGCTCGCCGATATGGAGGCCGAGTCGCGACGGCTCGGCCCTCGTGACGTGCAGGCGGAACTGGCTGAGGTCCGACGACGGGGGGACGCCGCTTTCGCCGCCGCCTGCGCCGAGGCCGAGGCCCGAATGGACGCCCTGAAGGCGGCGGCGGTCGCCAGCGCGGCCGCTGGCGTCGTCGTCGTCTGCCCGCCGCCTCCTCCGCCACCGCCCCCTCCGGCACCCGTTCCCGTCGTTTGACCCTCTTCACGTTCTCGGGCCGCCCGAAGGCGGCCCACCTCTAGGAAGGAGCAACAAGATGAGCCCGTCCGAAGCCTATGAAGCTGAAGCCGCCGTGGTCTGGCGCCGCGTCGTCGACGAGATCTCCACGCGCTACCCCGACGTCGAAATCTACGCCGGGATCGACGATCACAATGGCGTAAAGGGTTACGCCCGCATTATTTACCGCTCCGGACCGACGCCGATCCGGTCCGAAGTCGAGGTCGGTTGCGGCTGCACTCGGGACTGGATGGTCCGGATCATGACCAAGGCCGTCGAGGATCTGCGGCGGCAGCCTATCGAGGTTCAGCCTCCCACGACCTCGACCAAGGCGATCCGCCGGCAACAACCCTTCTGATCTGCTCCGAGTTCCCAGCCGCCCCAGGACGGGGCGGCCCCTACCGCACGGAGGCTATCCCAGTGATTTCCACGACTCGACTCCTGCCCACGACGTTCACCTTCCCCAAGCCCGCCGACGTCGAGACCTGGAAGCCGATCCCATCGGCCCCCGGCTACAGCGCCAGCAGCGAGGGCCAAATCCGCAATGACAAGAGCGGCCGCCTGCTCAAGCAGACCCTCCGAAAGGACGGGTACGTGCATCTCGGCCTGCGGGTCGATGGAGTCACGCGCCTGGTCCTGGTCCATCGGGCCGTCGCCGAGGCGTTCATCGGCCCCTGCCCGGAGCGTCAGGAGGTGGATCATCACAACGGCAACAAGGCCAACAACCGGCCCGACAATCTCAGCTACTGCACCCACAAGACCAACTTGAGACGGGCCGCCGCTCGGGGGCAACTCGCCCGTGGCGCCGAGAACCCTCGGTCCAAGCTGACCCCGGATGCCGCCCGGGAGATCAAGGCCGCCGCGATCTCTCCCGGCGACCTCACCAGGTTCGCCAACAAGTACGGGGTCACGGTTACGGCCGTCCGGGCTGTGAGGGCCAATAAGACCTGGGCCTGGGTGGGTTGATCCAGCTGTCATTTTCCCCCCGGCAATCGGGCCGGGGGATGATTAGCGGCAATCATCCTAACAGGATCCAAAGGTGAAAGCGCATGGCTTTCAATCCGTTGTTCCTCGGTTGCTGGCTTAGTCGTCAACCTGGCAAAGCACCAAGGTGACGATGTGAAGTTAGCGTCTTTAAAATTGCTAATGCTCCCGAATTTATATGGACATGACGCCTTAGGAGGTTCAATATCATCGACCGGTGTTCGCAAACGCCACTTAAAGTGGGTTCGCGGCGGCACTGTTGATTCGCAAGTCGTTTACAAACAGGGGAAAGCATCATGCTTGCAACAACCCGGCCTGCGATCCTTCAGCACGTATTCGGTTTGGCGCTTGGGCTTGCCGTGGGTACTATGAGCGGCCCCGTCGCGTTGGCCTTCTACCCTGACTGTCCGGGCTCAGTCGGCGACCTTGATGCTGATACCACTTTCGATGCCACAAATGTTAAGTGTAAAAGTACTGCAAAGCTGACATGTCCTGCTGGGGACGGGGAACAGTGCTGCTTCTTCTTCAGGACCGCACTCCAGGGTCCTTTCGGTGCGGGCTATCCTATAGAGGACGACAACATCGACTTGTATTGCAATGAGGGGACCGACGCGACACCACGCACAATTCGCGAAGTGTCGACCGCGAGAGTTTCCGGCAAATGGGAAGGACGTGTCCACTACTATACGGTCGACTGCACGAGTTACGACAAATCTTGGGAGTTCTCGGATAGCTCCGAGGTGACCATTCCGTGATCGGATTACGGACAGCAACACAGGAGGTTACACAATGCGTCGATTCTCGAAGTCGTTGATGGTCACAGTTGCCGTCGGCCTAGTCATGGGGCTGGCGATTCACAGTACAATCCTTGCCGAGAAGCAACCTGCGGCGAAAGCCCTACACCGAAAGGTGACTTTCGACGTAACCAATTCGAACTCGGAAGAAGGTCGGACGCCTGCCGTGAGCGGCAAGGGGAAATTCCCGATCCGACTCGAGGTCAAGGACATCGGGAAGTCGGACCGAGCACGGAGGTTGCAGGTCTTCGTCCAGATTTCTACCCCTGGCGGCGGCAAGCTTGCGTCGAAGGTCGGCGAGACGTTCTTTGTCGATGCCAACCCAAAGATCATGACGACGGGGCCGGATGAGGATCAAACCGCCCCTTTCGAATGGGACATTCCAATGTTGCCGGGCGACTATGTAGCCCGGGTATTCCTATGCGATCCTGACACGCCTTATGAAGGTCGAGAGCACGACGAGACTTTCCCAGATCCTGCCCTCTTCCCTGGCGCGCTCAAGGCGGGGAAAGCGGTCCTCGTCCACGTGGCTCCTTGATCGACTCTGCGCGGTATACGCTGTACCCGTAGCTTGGTTTTCGGAATCGATCCACAGGACCAACTCGCTAGTGCTGAATCAACAGCCCGGCCCCTCACCACGCGAGGAAGCCGGGCCTTTTCATGCGCCGATCCTGTGTCCCGTTCGACGGTGAGGCGAAGCAAATCGTGGGGGCCTGAGCGCGCAATCGGGCCGCAGGCAGATAGTTTGGTAATGGAGAGTAATCACCTAGGAGGAGTAAGAGGTGGCGAACGACTTGCTACGGATCGAGGACCTGGCCAAACGCTGGGAGGTGACCATCCGGCAGGCCCGTCGGACTGTATTGGAGGGGGCGGTCCCGATGATCGAGTTGCGTCGGACGGGCCGTAACGTCAGTTGGTCGACGACCCGATTCGACGCACGCGATGTTACGGCCTGGGAGGAGGCCCGGAAGAGGGCCAGGACGGCCGAGGTGGTCGAGGGCCCTCCCCCGCGTCGGGGCGTCGTCACTCGGCCCGCCCGTCGGTTCCTCGGCGACTATTGACCTTGAGGCGCTGGACCCTCGCCCCTCGCGCCGCCTCCGCCGCCGCCGCGAGGTGGTCCGTCGAAAGATGCAGGTAAGTCCTCGAGAGCATGGCCACGGACGTCCCCAACATTTCGGCTGCGGTCGCCGACTCCACTCCTCGTTCAATCAATCGGGTCGCGGCCAGATGCCGAAGCTGGTAGGCCCGTAACCTTCCCACCCCCTCCGCCGGGATCCGCCAGCCGGCCGCGATCGCGGCCCTCCGTAGATCCTTACCCGAGCAGACCAACCGGTTCGACGTCCAGGGCCGGCCGCCCAGCGACGTAAATATCAGGTCCCCCGGCTCGGGTTGAACTCGGTCGAACAACCTTCGCAATGGGCGGAGCAGGGCGGGCCCCAGGACGATCCTCCTGGCCTTGCCGGTCTTCCCGGAGTTCTTCCACTTCCTACGGACCAACAGCCCGTAGGAGGCTCCGGAAGGCGTTTTGCCGACCGACCAGGCCACCTCTCCCCAGGTCGCGGTCGCGATCTCCGAGGGCCTGGCCCCGGTCGCCGCGATCAGACGCTGGAGGAGCAGGTAGTTGCGACGTTCAGGGCTTGTCGCCGTGGACCTGAGGTAGCGCAGCCAGTCGGCGACGGTTTTGACTGGCGGGATCTCGACCTCCGGCTCGACGACTTTGGGGCCACTGTAGTCTTCGAATGGGAACGACCGAATCAGGCCCGTCCTCTTGGCCCAGCGCCACGCGGTTTTGACCCGCCGGACGGCCGTCCCGACGTAGGAGGTCGAGGCCGGGCCGCGACCGTTGGGAGCGCCTCGACGAAGCCATTGCTCGGCGACCGACCGGAGATCTTGTTCCCTGGCCTGGTCCGCGAGCAAGTCCCCGAACTTGGCTCCGCACGCCCGGAATCCACAAGCCGTCGTCAGTAAGCGCGTCGTGACGTCGAGGGTGACCGAGTCCATCGTCCCGACCGCGACCCGCTCCTGACAGTCGCCGAGGTACGCGTCGAACAGGTCGGCGACCGACGGCCCCCGAGAGACCGCCGCAAGCCCCTCCTCGATCCGTTTGACCTCGGCCTCGTACCAGGTCCAGGCCGCCGCCCGTTCTTTGGGGCCAATCTCTCGAGGGGCGGTCAACTTGCTCCCCTGAATGTTGGCCGCCCACCTCGATCGAGCCGTCCACCAGTAGGGTCCTCCAGGTCTCGCCATGTTATCTATCTTTCCAGGAATTCAGGAACAGAATTCAGGAACAGACAGTCTGTTTCCCTGCAAAAACAGCGTATCACGCGACCCTCCGAAGGTTGAAGACCAGGTTCGATTCCTGGCGAGGGCATGGGCGCACTCGCGCCCGGATTGCAGACGTCCCCGGGGTGTGACGGATTCGCACGCGACTTTGCGAAGGTCGTAGACCAGGTTCGACTCCTGGCGAGGACGCTTTCCTGGGCAGCGAAATCGCCGCATGGTGTTCGTCACGGGAGGTCGTCGGACTGTGTCTTCGCGTTCTCACCTCGTTCGATTTGACGCTTGACCTCGGCTGCGACGCGAATCATCCTTGGGGGCGGCTGAACCGTCCCTATCAAGAGGAGAGGGGTGTCCCTTGCCGATCCGTCCTGCGATCCTGTTCGTGGTTGGCCTGATCTTAGTTCCGATCGTGGTTGATGGTCAGGACGGGGATAAAAAGCCTCCGCCGCAACGCAAGGTCTACAGCCGTCACGTCGATCTCAAATTCAGGAATTCGCCAGGCGATTTGGCTCCACACGCCGTCACCGGCAAGGGGGGATTCCCCGTTCGCCTTGAGATTAACGACGAAGGTCGTTCGCCGGCAGCCCGCCGACTTCAGGTTCTCGTGACCGTCTTCAAGAAGGCCGATCCCACGCCCCTCAGAGCCAAGACTGGTGAGCGGATTCTGATCAAGGCCGACCCCCGCATCCTGACGACGCCCCCAGATCAGGACAGAAAGCATTCATTCGACCTCGACCTCCCCCTACCTCCAGGCGACTATGTCGCCCACGTCTTCATCTGCGATCCGGACCGACCTTATCGCGGTGGGAGAACCCATAAGACTTTTCCTGCCCCGGAGGAATTTCCGGGTGAGCTTCTGCACGCTACGTCGGTTGTGCTTCACGTCGACCCCGCCGACGAAGCGGCAAAGAAGTAACGACCTCCTTCAGCGGACGAGCCATGCCGACGCCCAGGCTCGAACGAGTGGTCTCCGGCGGCCAGACCGGCGTCGACCAGGCCGCCCTGCGCGCGGCGAAGGCGGCTGGGTTGGCGACGGGGGGTTGGATGCCGCTGGGCTTCCTCACGGAGGATGGACGCCGACCTGACATGGCGGACGCATACGGGATGAAGGCGGCGCGGACGCCGGATTCGCCGACACGGACGCGGATGAATGCGAAGGACTCCTCGGCCACGATCTGGCTGGGGCCGACGGGCTGCGCCGGGTGGGTGGCCACGGCGGCGGCGGTTCGTCGATATGGAAGGCCGATGCTCGTGGTCGAGCCCGGGGTGACGACGCCGAGGATGGTCGCCGACTTCCTGACAGCGAATCGCGTCCGGACTCTGAACATCGCCGGGCCTCGGGAGTCCACGAGTCCCGGCATCGGCGAGCGAGCCGAGGCGTTCCTGGCGCGACTGTTCCGGATGCTCGCCCAAGAGCCGACGTCGCTCTGACGCATCATGTCGCATATCCGAGTCCGACGCAGGCTGGTATCCTGTCGAGTACACGCAATCTCGATGACGATCCGGCGAAGGACTCACATGGGGCATGCAACAACCGCGACATCCCCCCAGGGGACGCCGCGCAATCAGGTTGAGGACGCCGCCGCGGCGGCCCGCCGGGAACGTCGGCGCAACCGTCGCGAGACGATCGAGTCGTTCGTCGTCGTCGTCGTGGGCTTCCTGGTCTGGAGCATCGAGGCCGAGGGCTTCGTGATCCCGACCGGCTCCATGGCCCCGACGCTCATGGGCCGACACAAGGAGGTCGTCTGCCCGGAATGCGGCTGGACCTATCGCGTCAACGCCGACTGCGAGGTCGACGCCTCGGGGAGCGGCGGCAAGACCGGCATCCGCGTGAACTGGGGAGTCTGTGAAAACTGTCGACGACCGACGAAGGTCGACGACCAGCCCAGCTTCGCCGGCGACCGGATCTACACGCTCAAGACCGATGCCTCGGTCCCCTTCCTGCCGATGCTCGGGCGTCTTGAGCCGCAGAGGTGGGACGTCACCGTCTTCCGGCTTCCCGAAGACCCCTCCGTCCGCTACATCAAGCGGCTCGTGGGGATGCCCGGCGAGGTCCTACGCATTCAGCGGGGCAACCTGTGGCGGAGTGATACCGAAGACGGTCCGTTCGAGATCCTGCGCCGTCCCCCCGCGCAGTCGTTGCAGGTGAACATCCCCGTCTACGACGACGCGTTCCGCTCTCGGACGACGGCCGCCGACCCGACATGGCGACGGTGGACGGGCTGGGACGAACCCTCGCCGGGCTCCTACCGTGCAGAGGCGGGGCCCGACGTCTGGCAAGACCTCCGATACCACCATCTCGTCCCCTCGCCCGAACAGTGGGAAGCTCTCGCCGAGGGGCGTCGACTGGATGCGCCTCCTCGCCCGACGCTGATCACCGACTTCTGCTCGTTCAACACCGACCTCGCTCCCGAGAAGCTTCAGCAGGTCCGAATGGCCTCGCGGCCCTGGTTTCAGCCCCACTGGGTGGGCGACCTGGCCCTCTCGCTCCGGCTTCAGGCCTCGCGGCCGTCCGGCTCGTTCCGAATCGAGCTGATCGAGGGGGGCGTCTCGAATCGCTGCGAGATCGACCTGGAGACGGGGCAGGCCCAGATCTTCCGGGACGACGATCCGCTCGGACCTGCCGTGGAAACGGCCGTGAAGGGGGCGGGGGCTCACGACCTGACTTTCGCCAACATCGACGATCGACTGACCCTGTGGGTCGACGGCTCCCGTCCTTTCGGCGACGGACTGGCGTATGATTCGGGAGGAGCGGAAGCCCTGCCAGCGCCGACCGCCGCCGACCTGGAGCCGGCGCGCGTGGCCGTTCGGGGCTCGGAAGTCGCTGTCAGTCGATTGGTCCTGAAACGAGACGTGTATTACACCCAGGACCCTCGCGACCCGGACTCGGACGAGTTGGCGAGCTATCGGCTCCGTCCTCCCGTGGAATTGTTCGACCTCCTGGCCGATCCGGATCGCTACGCGACCCTCAAGTGGCGGAAGCCGCGCGAGTATCCGATCGAGGAGGGGAGGTACATGATGCTGGGGGACAACAGCCCCTGGAGCGCGGACGGCCGAGTCTGGACGCGGTCCGATCAGACGACGCCGACGGCTCCCAACCGCGGCTGGGACTCTTCAGGGCGTGAAAGCTGGGAAGTCCCGCGGTCGCTGGTTCTGGGACGGGCGTTCAGCGTTTACTGGCCGCATCTTCAGCCCATGTGGCCCAGGCTCCGGTTCAACCCCGACCTCATCCTGCCGGCGAGGCCTAACGTGGAGGCCGTTCGCTGGATATACTGACGACGCCCAGCCGGCGAGGACGGTCCCTCCAAATTGAGAAGCTGGACGCCATCGGAAGTTCCTTCGAACCAACGCTCGCGGCGGTGCGTAACCATGGTTAAGGTCATCGGCATGGATACCACGCAGGGGCTCGCCCATCAAACGGACGAGGACCTGATGCGCCGGTATCGCGACACCGGTGACGAGAAGGTCTACAACGAACTGGTCCATCGTTACGAACGCGAGCTCTACCGCTATCTGGCCCGCTACACGGGCGACCCGTCGACGGCGGAGGACGTGTTTCAGAACACGTTCCTCCAGATCCATTTAAAACGCGGATTATACGAAGACGATCGTCCGTTCCGCCCCTGGCTTTATGCGATCGCCACGCATCAGGCCGTGGACGCCCTCCGGAAAGCGGGCCGACGCCCGACCGTAAGCCTGGATCAGAAGCTGTCTCCCTCTCAGGGGGAGTCGGACGCCGGTTCGTTGCTGGACATGCTCGTCAACGACGATACCGGGCCCCTGGCGGACCTGCAGGAACAGGAACGACGCGAATGGGTGCGGGAGAGTGTGGAAAAGCTTCCCGACGCGTTGCGGCAGACCCTGATCCTCGCCTACCATCAAGATCTGAAGTATCGGGAAATCGCCGGTATCCTCAAGATTCCCGTGGGCACCGTGAAATCGCGGCTCCACGCGGCTCTCGCCAAGCTCCAGCAGATGGCGAAGGTCGCGCAGCGGGACGGGAAAGAAGATTGACCCCATGAACTCCGACGAACTGCTCGATTTCGCCCTCGGCCAGCTCGAAGACCCGCGGCGGAGGGCCTGCGAAGAGGCCTGCCGATGCGACCCGGACCTGGCGGCCCGGGTGCAGAAAACCCGCCGAGCCCTCGACCTGCTGGCCGATGACGGGGCGATGTTCAGCCCGCCTCCCGGGTTGGCGAACCGGACGCTGGCGTTCGTCGCGCAAAGCCCGTCGACTCACTCGATCCTGGACTACGTCCCGGCTCGCGTCCCTTTTCGCTGGGCCGACTTCGCCGTGGCCGCCAGCATCTTCATCGCCGGCCTGCTGACGCTGATGCCGGCCGTGCAGCGGTCTCGCGAGCGGATGAACCAGGCTGGGTGCGTGTTCAACCTCCAGCAGATCGGCAGCAGCCTGGCCCAGTACGCCACGCTGCACCCGTCGTATCCCGCTCCCCCAAGTCATCGCGCCGACGCTCAAAGCGGCCTGTTCGTCGCCCTTCTGCGCGACGCCGGCGTCCTGCCGGACGTTTCCGTGCTCGACTGCCCCTACAACGGCAAGTGCGACCTTCAGCACGCCCGCGGGCTCGCCTCGTTCGAGAAGGCCGACGACCTTCGCAAGACAGACCCCGCGGCGTACGCCAAGGCGGTTTGCTGGGACTACGGATACAACCCGGGCTACCGCCACGCCTCCGGCCAGTACGGCCCGATCGACGCGCGGCCAGCCTCCATGATTCCGGTGGTGGCCGATCAGCCTCCCGACGACGCTCTGCTGGGCGACGTGGACCACAACAGCCCGAACCACTACGGCGCGGGTCAGAACGTGCTGTACAGCGACGGCGCCGTCCGGTGGCATCGCAGCCGACTCGTTGGGCCGCACGACCATGACGTCTTCCTGAACAACAACCGCAAGATGGAGCCGGGCCTCGACGAGCGCGACTCCGTCATCCTTCCCCGCGAAGTCCCCTTCAACAACTCCGAGGCACGTTGACGCCATGACGATCCGGCGATGGGTCCTCCTCCTCATGTGGGCGGCGGCCCTCGCCCCCTCGTCCCGGTTCGCGGCGACGTCCGCCTCGGCCGCGCCGCCGAACATCGTGATCGTCATGCCCGACGACGTCGGGTATGGCGATTTCAGCGTTAATGGCAGTCCGATCGTCAAGACGCCGCACGTCGACGCCTTCGCCCGCGAGGCTCTGCGGTTCCAGAGTTTTCACGTCAGCCCCACCTGCGCGCCGACTCGCGCCGCGTTGATGACCGGCCGCCACGAGTTCAAGTCGGGCGTGACCCACACGATCAACGAACGCGAGCGGCTCAACCTGGGTGCGACGACGCTCGCCCAGGTTTTGAAGACGAACGGCTACGCGACGGGGATCTTCGGCAAGTGGCACCTCGGCGATGAGGCCGACCACCAGCCCGAGCGCCGCGGCTTCGATGAGGTCTTCATCCACGGCGCGGGCGGAATCGGTCAGAGCTATCCCGGCAGTTGCGGCGACGCCCCGGGCAACAGCTACTTCAGCCCGGCCATCCGCCACAACGGCGTCTTCGAGAAGACCCAGGGCTACTGCACCGACGTCTTCTTCAACCACGCGATCGAGTGGATCGACGCCCGGCGCAAGGCTGGGCCCTTCTTCGCCTACATCACCCCCAACGCCGCTCACGTCCCGCTCCAGTGCCCCGAGGGCTACGCCAATCGCCACGCCGGCGAAGTGCCGGAGGACGTCGCCAAGTTCTACGGGATGATCGAGAACATCGATGACAACTTCGGCCGACTCCTCGACGCCTTGAAGCGGTGGGATCTCGAACGCGACACGCTCGTCCTGTTCCTGACCGACAACGGGGGAACGCTGGGTGTGAAGACCTTCAACGCCGGCATGCGGGGTCAGAAGGTCACGCCGTACGATGGCGGCACCCGCGTACCCGCCTTCTGGCGATGGCCCGCCGGCATTCAGGGGAACCGCGTCGTCCCGGCCCTCGCGGCGCACGTCGACGTCTTCCCGACCCTGGCCGAAGTCATCGGCGCGAAGCTCAACGAGCCCGTAAAGGACCAGGTCGAGGGCCGCAGCCTGGTCACGTTCTTCCGCGAGCAGCCCGTCGAATGGCCGAACCGCGTGCTCGTCACGCACGTCGGCCGCTGGCCTCACGGTCAACGAGACGCCTTCAAGTACAAGGGCGTCTCGATCCGCGACGAGCGTTTCGCCCTGGTTAACAACGCCGAGCTGTTCGACCTCCAGGCCGACCCCGGCCAAAAGACCAACGTCATCGCCGCCCACCCCGACGTCGTCGACCGGCTCCGTCGCGAATACGAGGCGTGGTGGCAGTCGATCCTGCCCGCTCTTCCCGAGAACGAGGACGCCATCGGTCCCAAGGTGAACCCGTACCACGAGTGGTACTGGAAGCAGTTCGGAGGCGGGCCGCAGGGCTAACGTTCCTCGGTATGTCGACTTCAACTGGAAATCTTCGTAGAACGGCAGAACCTTCTCCATATCGTCCTTGTCTCTGTCATGTGGTCCAAGTGGACGATTGAATAGAGGTGGGATGTGGATAGTTTGAAGAAGCGACTCGAATACCTTGGTATGGCCGATTTCGACTATCTGGCTGCCCGCTTGCTTATGATTCACGGGCTTGTGACGGTGGCTTTACCGAAGGCTGCTGAGGCAGTCGAGAAGCTCATGAAATTGTTCCTCGTTCTTGAGGCCAAAATTAGCCGCAACGAAAACCTGACGGCTAAGGATTTGAAGGGATATGGGCACGACCTCGAGCGGCTTTTTGCTCAGTTCAAGACCAAAGTCCCAGTTACCTTCGGTGGCGAATGGGACGATTATGTCAAGTGTCTCCAGGAGTCCTATACATATCGGTATCCGGAGCACTGGACTCAGTATCGAGCGGAACTAGACCTCGACAAGCTCGATTTTGTGTATGTACACATGAGAAACAATATTATTCTTAATTTCCCATTAGAGGAGCGTCAGAGGGTGCGTCACTTCGGCACCTTCCTCTACGACGCTTACACCGCTGAAGCTTTCGACCTTATAGGTCGCCTTGGCGGCAAGAATCCTGGTGAGATCCTTCGTCTATCCAATCAACAGTTCGCGTTATTGGATATTGATGCTAGCAGGATTTAGAATTGTCTCGTGAGCTAACCTATCTTCGATATGTCCGTCGCAGGTGGTCGCAGAAGAGGATCGACAGCATCGATTTGGCGTCGCGGATGTGGCCGTCGTGGACCATGGCGACGGCGTCCTTCCAGGGGACGATCTTGGTTTCCAGGCGTTCGTCGGGCTGGTGGTCGGTGGGGCCGGGGGTGAGTTCCTCGCAGAGGTAGAGGAACATCCGCTCGGTCATGACGCCGGGGGTGACGTGCCACCAGCGGAGGAAGGTGATCCTGCCGGCGCGGAAGCCGGTTTCCTCGGCCAGTTCGCGAGGGGCGGTCTGGTCGGGGGTCTCGCCCTCGTCGATCGTGCCGGCGGGGACCTCCAGCAGCGTCTCGCCGATGGCGTGGCGGTAGTTGTAGACCAGGCAGACGTGATCGGCGTCGACCATCGGCACGAGCGCCACCGCGCCCCGATGGAGGACGACCTCGCGCTCGGAAAGCCCGCCATCCGAGAGGCGGACGGGCTGCATGGCCAGGTCGAGCTTGGTCCCGCGATAGATGACCCGTCGCGGGGGGAGCGGCTCGGCGTCGTCGGCTGCTTCCGACATGTCAGGAGGACTCCGCCGGGGCGGATCGTATCGAGAGCACGGGGCAGGGGGCTTCCCGGACGATCCGTTCGGCCACCGAGCCGAGCAGGACGTGGCTTAACCCCGTCCGGCCGTGGGTTGCGATGACGATCAGGTCGACCTGGTTCTCGGCCGCGTAGTCGACGACGGCCTCGGCCGGCGCTCCCCAGCAGACGGCGGTCGTGACGCTCTTGGGCGTTCCCCACTCCGGCTTGATCTGATTCTTGAGCGTCTCCGCCGCCCGCTTCTCGTCTTCCTCGTAGAACTGGGGAGGCATGACGGGCATCAGGAGCGGGTCGGGCCCGGTGGGGACGATCTCGGAGAGGACGTGGATGACGTGCAACTCCGCCCCGAAGCGCTCCGCCAGCCCGCAGGCGTACCGTAAGGCTTCATGAGAGTGGGAGCTGAAGTCAGACGGCGCAAGGATGCGGGTGAAGCCGATCATGCGACGGTTTCCGGCGAGGATTGACCGAGCGCCGCCCCCCTCCGTAGAGGGGCGGCCGTCGGTGATTCAAACGCGGCCGGCGCCGTTGCCGACCTCGACGTACTGGTCTCGCCCCTCGTGGACGAGGCTGACGAACCGCTGGCGAAGCTCGCGGAAGACGGGGCCGGGCTTGCCCGTGCCGATCGGGCGGGCGTCGCACTCGACGACGGGGATCAGCTCGGCGGCGGTTCCGGTCAGGAAGCACTCATCGGCCGTGTAGACGTCGTATCGGTCCATCGTCCGTTCGACGACCCGATAGCCAGCCTGACGGGCCAGCTCGATGACGGCCTCGCGGGTGATCCCTTCAAGGATGCCGGAGTCGACCGAGGGCGTGTGGATCTCAGCGTTTCGGACGACGAAGATGTTGTCGCCCGTGCACTCGGCGACCTCGCCCTTGTGGTTGAGCATCAGGGCTTCCAGGCAGCCGGCCTGGGCGCCCTCCATCTTGGCGAGGATGTTGTTCAGATAGTTGAGCGACTTCACCCGCGGATTGACCGTGTTCGGGTGGCTGCGGATGGTCGCCGCGGTGACGATCTTCAGCCCATGCTCGTAGAGCTCCTCCGGGTACAGGCTGATGGCGTCGGTGATGATGATGATCTGGGGATCCGTCGTCTTGCGCGGGTCCAGACCGAGGCTGCCGGAGCCCCGGGTGACGACGACCCGGATATAGGCGTCGGTCAGCTTGTTCGCAGCCAGCGTATCGACGATGGCTGCGGCCATCGCCTCGCGACTCATCGGGATCCGTAGGTGGATCGCCGTCGCCGAGGCGTAGAGCCGATCGACGTGGTCCTTGAGCCGGAAGACGCGACCGGAATAGGACCGGATCCCCTCGAACACGCCGTCGCCGTAGAGGAGACCGTGATCGAAGACGCTGATCTTCGCGTCTGCCTTATCGTATAGCTTGCCGCCGATGTAAACCTTGGGGCTCATACGGCCCTCCGCACCCGCGCCGCGTCGGGGCCGCGACAACCACGCACCCTGGTATCGGTTTTGGTCTCAGACCAGCGCGGGAACCCACTCCTCGATGCGCCCCTCGGCAAGCCTCACGACCCGGTCGGCCTGGTGGGCGATCTGTTGATCATGCGTGACCAATATCATAGTCAGCCCCCGCTCTCGGTTCAAGTCGCGGAGGAGTTCCAACACGCCGTGACCGGTGGCGGCGTCAAGATTGCCGGTCGGCTCGTCCGCGAGGAGGACCTCGGGTTTGCCGACGAGCGCCCGGGCGATGGCCGCACGCTGCATTTCGCCGCCGGAAAGCTCGGTCGGCTTGTGGGTTAGGCGATGGCCCAGGCCCACTCGCTCAAGCATTTCCTGCGCGTCGCGGCGGATCGTTTTCCGTTGCCGAAAGTATGCTAGCACACCATTCCTGATGAGGTGCGGCATCATCACATTTTCGAGGGCCGAAAGCTCGGGCAGCAGGTGGTAGAACTGGAAGATGAACCCGAACGTCCGGTTGCGGAGCTGGTCGCGCTCGCGGTCGGGGCGATCGTCGATCCGGCGGCCGTCCAGAACGACCTCGCCGGCGTCGGGCTGGTCGAGCAGGCCGAGCAGGTGCAGCATGGTGCTCTTGCCCGAGCCGCTGGCCCCGATCACCGCCACAAGCTCCCCGCGCTCCGCCTCGACGTCGACGCCGTGGAGAACGGGGACCTCCAACTTGCCCTTCCGATAGCTCTTGGACAGGCCGTAAGCCGCGATATGAGTCGTCATCGTCCGGGTCTTCCGTGTGGGACGTGAAGGGTCGGGTAAGGGACGCCTCGAACGGGTCACTCGTAGCGGAGGGCTCGGACGGGGTGCATCTTCGCCGCTCGTCGGGCCGGCCAGATGCTCGCGCCGACGGCGATCAGCATGGCCCCGGCGACGATCGCGGCGACGGTGTGGGGCTCGACCAGCGTCGGGATCCGGTCGAAGTAGTAGATCGAGTCGTCGAACACCTTGTGCTTGAGGATGATGCTCAGGAGTTTCTCGATCTCATTGATGTACGCGACGAACAGCAGGCCGCCGATCATCCCCACGCCGCTCCCCACGGCCCCTAGCAGCAGGCCGTAGCCGAGGAAGATGTTCCGGACGCCCGAGGTCGACGCCCCCAGCGCCTTCATGATGCCGATGTCGCGGGTCTTCTCCACCACGATCATCGAGAAGATCGCCAGGATGCCGAAGCCCGCGACGGCGATGATGAAGAACAGCAGGATGTTCAGGATGCTCTGCTCCACGGCCACCGCCGCCAGCAGCGGCCCCTGCTTCTGCTCCCAGGTCGAGACGTGGAAGTACGCGCTCGGCGAGAGCTTGTGGAGGCTGAGCTGGAGCTTGTCCGCCAGGGCGTCGATGTCGGCGCCGTCGCGAACCTTCACCTGGATCGAGTTGACCGCTCCCCGGCCGTCGGCGCGGATCAGGTTCCGAGCGCGCTGAAGGTCGCGGATCGGGACGTAGACGTGGGTTGAGTCGTATTCGCTCATCCCGCTCTTGAAGTAGCCGACGACCGTGAAGGCGTCCATTCCCGGCTCGGGCACCTTGCCCTGCTTGGGGAAGGCGAGGGAGATCTTGGAGCCCTCCGCCGCCAGGTAGAGATCCTGCTTGCCGTGGCCGAGGTGATAGGTCGCGATTGCGTAACCGACGATGGCCCCCTGCATTGGAACCTGGTCGGCCTGTTCCTTCTCAATGAGTTGCCTCATGAAGGCGTCGTCCGGCTCGCTCTGGAGGGCGCGGAGCCGCTGGCCGGCCGGCGACTTCGCGCGGACCTCCTCGGTGACCTCGAACGATGGGGGAATTTGCCGACCCTCCTCATTGAAGAGGTGCTCGGCGAAGTCCCCCGTCTTGGCCCGCTCCGTCGGCTCGACGCCGATGATCTGGACGGGGTGGGTGCGCACGTCCTGCGAGCCGGGGCCGAACCGGTAGGAGAGCATCCCGGGGGTCTCGACCGTCGGGGCCGTCGCCAGGACGTCCTTGCCGCCGACCTCCTTGATCCGGGCCATGACCTCCTCAAAGTTGTAGAACCCGTCGAAGGAGGCGGATTCCACGATGAGGTCGGCCAGAACGCCGTGGAGGCGGTCGCGCATCTTGTCGGCGAACCCGGCCATGACCGAGTTCACCACGATCATCGTGGCCACGCCCAGCATGACGCTGATGACGCTCGCCAGCGCGATGTATCGGGTTCGGAGATACCGCCAGCAGAGCAGGTACTTGTACACGAGGCTACTCCTTCCTGGAACCAGCCTGTCGCGCGGGGCTTGGACGATCGTGAGCGGTCAGATCTCAGACGAATCCTCTTCGAGTTCGTCCGCTGGCCGGGTTACAGAGCCTGTGCCGTGGGCCGTGGTCTTACCCGCCACAATTTCCGCACCCCCCGCAACAATCGGGCGCATCAGCGGGAAGAGGACCACGTCGCGGATGCTCGCCTTGTTCAGGAGGAGCATGCAGAGCCGGTCGATGCCGATCCCCAGGCCGCCGGCCGGGGGCATCGCATTTTTGAGGGCCTGCACGAAGTCCTCGTCCATCTTGGCCATCGAGTCCTCTTCCTTCTGCCCGGCGAGCTGGCTGCGGAAGAGATCCTCTTGCAGGTACGGGTCGTTCAACTCGGTGTAGGCGTTGGCCAGCTCGATGCCGTCGACGAACAGCTCGAACCGCTCGGCCAGCCGCGGGTCGGACGCCTTCCGCTTGGTCAGCGGGCAGATCGCCGCCGGGTAGTCGATGACGAAGACCGGGCCGATCAGGGCGTCCTCGACGGTCGCCTCGAACAGGTCGCTGATGATCACGTCTCGGTCGCGGCCGTTGGTCTCGATCCCCTTCTCGGCGGCGCGAGCCTTCACGGCCTCGAAGTCCTCGGGGTCGACCTGGGCGTGTTCCTTCAGGAGGTCCAGATACGCGCGGCGAGGCCAGGGGGGGGTGAAGTCGATGGTCTTCTCACCCCACGACCGCTGATAGCCGCCGCCGACCGCCTGGATCGCGGCGCAGATGAGACCTTCGGTCAGGTCCATCATCGAGTGATAGTCGCCGTACGCCTGGTAGGCTTCCATCATCGTGAATTCGGGGTTGTGCTTGGGGCTGATCCCCTCGTTGCGGTAGACGCGGCCGATCTCGAAGACCCGTTCCATGCCGCCGACGAGGAGCCGCTTGAGGTACAGCTCCGGGGCGATCCGCATGAAGAGATCGATGTCGAGCGTGTTGTGGTGCGTCACGAACGGCCGGGCCGCGGCGCCGCCGGCGATGGACTGCATCGTCGGGGTCTCGACCTCGATGAACCCACGCTCCTCCATCACCTTGCGGAAGGTGCGGACGATCGTCGACCGGCCCAGGAAGGTCTGGAGCGACTCCGGGTTGGTGAAGAGGTCGACGTACCGCTGGCGATACCGCCGCTCCTGGTCGGTCAACCCGTGCCACTTCTCCGGAGGGGGGGCCAGGCTCTTACCCAGGAAGGTGAGGTCGGTCGCGAAGACCGTCAACTCGCCCGTCTTGGTGTAGCCGAGCGTGCCGTCGACGCCGATCAGGTCGCCGAGGTCCAGCAGGTCGACGAGGGCCCAGCAGGCGTCGCCGACCTGCTTCTTGCCGATGAAGACCTGGATGCGTTCGGTCCAGTCGCGAACTTCGAGGAAGACGACCTTCCCCTGTCCGCGCCTGAGCATGATCCGGCCGGCGACCCGGACGGCCGGGCCGGGCTCGGGCGTCTCGCCCTCGGCGGGTTTCGGCGGATCGATGGCGCGTACGGACGCAATGGACCTATGGTCGTCGAACCGGCGACCCCAGGGATCGATCCCCAGGTCGGCGATCTTCCGCAACTTCTCGGCCCGCACCGCTTCCAGGCCGTCCCGCGACTCTTCGGACATCTCGACGCCTTAACCCTTCGCTTTTTTCGACTTCGGAAAACTTGAGGCAAATTGTAGTGATTGGGCCGATCGGGTCAATCGCAACCGTCGTCCGGGGAGGCCCAGGCGCCGCTGGCGGAACGCCCGGGAATGCTCCTGGCGTCGAACTCCCTGGCCTCGTTCGGCTTCGTTCGCGGGCAGTGGGGAGACCCGGTGAGAAACGTAATCGATGTGTCGGACGAGATTTGCGCTGTGGGGTCGCCGTTCGAGAATTGGCTTTGTTCGCTCACTTTCTTCGCCCGTCTCAGGCATCCCTGAGGCGACGGGCCGACTCCGCCCATGGGTTGCGATCCGACAGGATCCTGAGCGACCGCTACGGTTCGTAACCCTCGAACTCCGAGCCGTCGACCACGGTTGAAATCATCCCGTTGGATCCCGCGAGCCGCGATGCGAACGGCCGAACTCGCGATCGGGTCCGTTTCGGCTTCGTTCGCCGTGGTCGCCCAGACGGTCATGGATGAGTAAAGCCTTTGATTCATGGTGTTTATGTTGACGTTGCCGATGACGGCGGCGGCTTCGTTCGACTGAAACCCGAGACACGGGCGCTCCGGTTCGACACCCCGCGCTGTTCCCGAGGTTCGCTTGGACCCGTCGACCCCTACAGCCTGCGAATCGAGGTCCTTCCGATAGGTATCATGGTTCCAAAATCGATTTCGTGTTCGGGAACTCGGAGCCGGAACGCATTCAACGAGGCCGCCTCTGTCTGTGAACCTGGGAGCGATCAAGCAATGTTGGACAAAATTCTAAAAGTAGTGAAAACGAACTTGTTGTGAGTGGAAATAGCTGCCTCGCGGTGTTAGTTTCCATGCAAAGGCCGCCCGCTCACTTCCCACAGCGGGGCCTTTCCTTCGGCGAGCCAGTCGATGGACGCAACGGAACTCGAGAGATTCTTCTTCCGCCCCCCGGCCGAGAGCGCCGTGGTCAGGACGGCGCAACGTCGCCTGAGCAGCGACCTCTTCCGCGCTCCCAGGCTTCAGACGGACCGGTCGCCCTACCATCTCGATCTTGCCGACGTGCTGCCGACCCGCGCGCGGGCCGTCGCCGAGGCGAAGAAGCTTGTGTTCCACACGGTCGGAGACACGGGCGGCGTGAACGGCAACGGCGCGCAGATCAACGTCGCCGATCACATGGCGCATCAGATCAACAATTCGACCCTGCCCGATCAACCGTCGTTCCTCTTTCATCTCGGGGACGTCGTCTACTACCACGGGCAGGACGAGGCCTATCACGACCAGTTCTACAATCCGTACCAGGACTATCCCGCGCCGATCTTTGCGATCCCTGGGAATCACGACGGCGACACCGAGGATCCCGAAGAGACGCTCGGGCCGTTCCTCAAGCACTTTTGCGCGCGGACGCCCAGCCATGAGCCGGAAGCCGGCCATTCGGACCGTCCGACGATGATCCAGCCGAACTGCTACTGGCGGCTCAACACCCCCGTCGCCACGATCGTCGGCCTCTACTCAAACGTCTCGGGCGAGCTCGACAACACCGACAAGGGGGAGACGACGCAGCGAGACTGGCTCGTCGACCAACTCCGCACGGCCCCGGCCGACCGCTGTCTCATCGTCGCCGTGCATCACCCGGTGTACTCCTTCGGCAAGCATGGCAGCACGCTTCGGGTGCGTCAGGCTCTTGAGTTCGCCATCACAACGAGTGGACGGCCGCCGGACGCGGTGCTGACGGGCCACGATCATTGCTACCAGCGTTTCACCCTGAAACGCGACGGCCGGCGCATCCCCTTCATCGTCGCCGGGGCGGGGGGCTTCGCGACTTACAGCGACCTGACCAAGGTTCGCGAGGACACCGACCCTCCGCCGGGCGTCAAGCTCGAAGCCTTCGACGACGACCACCCGGGCTTCCTCCGGATCACCGTGGAGGCCGACAGTCTCATCGGCGAGTACTTCACGGTGCCCAAGGCCGGCAAGGAGAAGGATCCGGAGAAGCTTCGGGACAGCTTCAAGCTCGACCTCAGGACGCACAAGTTCGTATGAAACTCGGTCCGTTCCTCATGTCCGCAGTCAGGCGGGCCCGCTCGCAGCGGCTTTACGCTGATTGAGTTGCTAGTCGTGATCGCCATCATTGCGGTCCTGATCGCCCTTCTTCTCCCGGCCGTCCAGGCTGCACGCGAGGCTGCTCGACGCGCTCAGTGCGTCAACAACCTCAAGCAGATCGGCCTTGGGCTGCACAACTACGTGTCGCAGCAGAACTGCTTCCCGCCGCTTTGCGGCAACATGTGGGCTCAAGGCATCAGCGCCAGCCCCGGCTGGGGCAACTGGCCGTTGGGTTGGGGTGTCATGCTGATGCCCATGATGGAGGGCCAGACCCTCGCTAATGCGGCGAACTTCTGCTACGGGGCCGACCAGCAGGAGAACTATCAGACGGTCTGTCGGGCGCGGGTGGCGACGTTCATCTGCCCGTCGGAGAGCCAGGCCGCGGGCCCGTGGCAGTCGCAGACGTGGACGAACTACTGCGCCAACGTCGGCGGCCCTGGGGCGCTGGGCACCTGGAGTGGCGTGATCGTGCCGATGCGGGAGACCGCCACGGACAAGATCGGGACCAACTACCCCACCAAGGCCGGGACGGTCACCATCGCCGCCCTGACCGACGGTACGTCGAACACCGTGGCCATCAGCGAACGGCTGATCGGACTTTCCTCGGGCAACTACACCGTCAACTCACCCCAGGCGAAGCGGGTCGTTTTCGGCCCCGTGACCGCAGGCACGGCCGACTCGGGCAATCTCGCCCAGGCCCAGGCCTTCGTCCAGAGCTGCCGGTCGTTGCCGGGCAGCAGCACCACGGCCGGCACGACGAACAATGTTTGGATTGCCGGGGCGGTCTGGTCGGCCTCGCACGGCAACACCTTGCGGTTCAACGCTTTCACTCATGTGAACACGCCGAACGGGCTCTCCTGCATGGCCGAGAACTACCCCCCGGGCCAGGCCATCGACGCCATGACCCCCAGCAGCAACCACTCCGGCGGCGTCAACGCCTGCCTGGCGGACGGCTCGGTCCGCTTCATCAAGGACTCGATCAGCATCCCGACCTGGTGGGCCCTGGGCTCGCGGTCGGGCGGCGAGGTCATCAGCGCCGACGCGTATTGACAGCGGATTGAGGCGTGTGGAGAGCCGGCCGGGTCCGGTTCTCCACGCTTCGTAGACATCTAATCATGAGGATTTGCTTGATGTCTCTCGTGCGTATTGCGACGGTGGGCTGCCTGTTCCTGGCGGCCGGCATCTGCGGCTGCGGCGACGGCACGAACTCCGGCGGTCAGCCCGCCCCTGCCGCCGACGCGCCCAACGCCGGCGTGGAGGCGTCCAAGAGCATCATGAACATGCAGCCTCCTTCGCCCGCCAAGGCCGGCAAGAAGGCTCACTGACGGAAGCCCGCCCCCTGTGGGCGGTTCGTCGTCGAACTCGGCGAGGCGGTGCTTTTCCGCCTCGCCGAGACTCGCGCGCGAAGGTTGCAAGCAACATGATGCTTGAGCACCGCCAGCCGACCTCGGGGCCCGATATGGACGATGGCCAGCCCCCGCCGAAACGTCGCCTTCGACTCAGCGTCCGGGCTCTGCTCCTTGTGGTCGTCCTCGTGGGAGGCGCGCTCGGTTGGCTTGCGTTCAAGATTCGCGAGGCCCGCGCCCAGGCCGCGATTGTAGCCGCAATCCATAGGGCTGGAGGAGGCGCGGGATACGGCTGGAGACGGGACGTCGGGGGATATTACTACGACGACTCGACTTTCTGCGTGCCGCGCTGGCTGGTCGACCTGATCGGCGAGGATTACTTCGCGGACGTGACTCTCGTGAGCTTCAGGAGATGGTCCAGCCTCAACGGCCCTCCCCGTGATCTCGAGCCGGTCATGGCCGAGATCGGCCGACTCCAGCGACTTGAAATCCTGGACCTAACGAATTCCGGCGTCAGCGACGAGGCCCTCTCACATCTTAAGGGTCTGCCGAATCTCCAGATTCTGTGGCTCGAAGGGACGGGGGTCGGGGACGCCGGCCTGTCGCACCTTGCCGATTTGATCCATCTGCGTTCGCTCTCGCTGGATAAAACGAGCATCCGCGGGCCCGAACTGGCGCATCTCTCGAGCCTCAGGGAACTCGAACTGCTCACCCTGAGAGATTCGGCCCTCACCGATCAGGGGATGCCCCACCTGGCGGTTCTGACAGGGTTGAAGCGTCTCGACCTGGAACAGACTGCCGTCACCGACGCCGGGGTCTCACTCCTTGTCGATCTGCCGCTCCTGCAATGGCTCATCGTTCGACAAACCCAGGTGGGAGAAGCGGGCCTTCTGGAGCTGAAGGAATCGCGCTCGCTGCTCGGCGTGACCGTGAATCCCGCGCTTTTTCTGGGCGGAAACGAGGAGCGACTGAGGGAAGCCGTCTCGCCGTTGCTCATCAATTGACCGCCTTCGAGGTGCTTCGCCTCAAACCGCTGAGGGAGCCAGTTATTCCCCTCAACGGCGAATCATACGGCTTCCTGCAATCGTCGACTGAGGTTGGGGCTTGAACTCTCCGTGTCCAGGCATTACAGTTGTCGAAGTACATCTGTCGGAGAGTCGGTCCCCTCATCTTGACGCCCGTTCGGGCGAGACGTGTTGGGAGGGTTGCGATGCACGAGTCGTCGTTGGCGCGAACCCGCCGTCGGGTTGGGGTGGGTATGTTCTGGCTGGGCGCGCTCGCGGTCGCCTGGATGGCGACGCCGGGGGTGCCTGTGATCTTCGCCCCGCGAGCCTCGGCCGAGATCCGGGCGGCGGGCCTGGAGTTGTTCGCGCACGAGTGGCAGCCTCACGATCCGCTGGCCCAGGGCGACGGGCTCGGGCCGGTCTTCAACGCCCGGTCGTGCGTCGAGTGCCACTTTCAGGGGGGCGCCGGAGGAGGAGGCGACAACCAGCATAACGTCATGGGATTCGAGGCGTTCCCGACCCAGGATCGGCCCGAGGTTAAAGGGGGCCTGATCCATCGCTTCGCCGTCGCCAACAACCTCCTCGACAGCCAAACCGAGTTGAGCAAGTGCTTCCCTGTCATCCCCAACGGGATTCGGGTCGAGGGCGGGTGCCAGGTCTTCACCCGGGACTTCGACCCGGTCCACACCGAGGCCGTGAACTCCACCGCGCTCTTCGGGGCGGGTTGGATCGACCGGATCTCCGGCAAGACGATCCGCTACCAGAACCTGAAGGCCGCGACGGCGGCGATCGGCAACGAGGTCCGTGGCCAGCTCGGAGGGATCGGCACGGGGAGGCCGCGAGTGCTCGCCGACGGTCGCGTGGGCAAGTTCGGCTGGAAGGCCCAATTCGCCACGCTGGAGGAGTTCGTGGCGGCCGCCTGCGCCAATGAGATCGGCCTGGGGAGCCCCCACATGGCACAGGCGAAACCGATGGTCAGCCTGAAGTATCCGGAGGTCGAGCGCGACCTGACCGACGGCCAGTTCCGTTCGCTGGTCGCCTTCGTCGATACGATCCCTCGCCCGGTCGAGATCGCACCTGAAGGTCGTCCCCAGCAGCTTCGAGCCGAGCGTGGCAAGGCTCTATTCGGCGAGATCGGCTGCGCGGTCTGCCACATCCCAGACATGGCGGGCGTCCCGGGAGTCTACACCGACTTCCTGCTGCACCGGCTCGACGACCGATCCAGGTCGAGCGGGTATCGCGAGACGCCCCCGGTCCCGCTGCCGGAGGACTATCCGCTCCCCGCGGAGTGGAAGACGCCCGCCCTGTGGGGCGTGGCCGACTCCGCCCCCTATTTCCACGACGGCGGCTCGCCGACCCTGGATGCCGCCATCCAGCGCCATCACGGCGACGCCGAACCGGTCACTGTGGCGTACCGGAATCTCTCCGACGTCGATCGAGCTGCTCTGATCGGCTTCCTCAAGACGCTCCGCGCCCCGACCGACGCCGAGCCGGCCCTCATCCCGCCGACGGCGGCGAAGCCGCAACTGGCCTCGAACCGCTGATCAGCCCATCCGAGGGGCATCATCCGAGGGGAGTCGCCTGGCTCCCTCGGATGCGTTGGAGAAAGACCCCGCGCACGGGGGGAATTCGGCAAAGCCCAACGCATGTTCTAGTGTTGAACTAGACCCTGTCGAGGGCTTTCCTATTTCCACGCCCGTTCGCGGCGATGTCTCCATACACCCCAGGATGTCTCCCATGAGAAGCCTGCCCAGAACTCGCAAGCCCCGCATCTCCGTGGAGTCGCTGGAAGGACGCGCCCTCCTCAGCGGCTTCGACTCGATCTTCGCTGAACTGGCCCGCTCGAAGGCGGCCATCGTGCAGAGGATTGCAACATCGGGTGTGAAGGTGGACACGGGGGCGGCGGCCGGGATCATGAGCGCCCTGGGGGGCGGCGCCGGCAGTGAGTGGGCGACCCTGATCAAGCGACAGGTCCGGAATTCTCAGGCGGTCGTCCGGCAGTTCGTGTCGGGTCAACTGACGGCCTACTCGACGACCGGGATCACGTTTCGAACGCCGCACGAGCAGTCCCAGTTCACCGGCCAGCCCTACGACCAACTCCTGCCGCTGGCGGCCGGCGGGGCGGTCTTCCGGGGGAACGTGCTGGAGTTCGCCACGATCCTGCGTGGGGAGTTCCGCGACCCGAACACCTCGTACTACGTCTTCGCCGTCGACCGCGGCGCGGGGGCCTCGCGTGGTGCGGTCTTCGCATCACGCCCCGGCATCACGCCCGACGCCCTGGTGACGATCACCGTCGGCCCTTACGGCTCATCCGCCTCAGGCCAGATCCAGGACCTGACCGACGGTTCGGTCCAGACGATCGATCCGTCGCGGATCGCCATCCGGGGGGCGACGCTCCGGGTCTTCCTTGACGCCGGCCAACTCCCGACGCGTGGGGCCCAGCTCAACCGCTATCGGTTCGCCATGTGGACCCAGACTCAGCCCGGTTCCGACATCGCCAACGTCGCCAGCTTCGCTCCCGACGCGTCCATGATCCCGATCGCCGTTCTCAAGAACGTCTCCGTCCGTCGCTGACCGCTCCATACCGCCGAGGGGCCCGTTCAGACGAGCAGGGCTCCCTCGGCCGCCAGGCCCGGCCCGAACCCCAGCGCCACGCAGGGCCGGGGGGCGTCGCGACGGATCAACTCGTCGAGGATGAACAGGACCGTCGCCGACGACATGTTGCCGTGACGGGCGAGGACCGACCGCGAGGCATCGGTGGCGTCCGCCTCCAATCCGAGCGCCTCCTGCACGCCGACGAGGACGCGCGGCCCCCCGGGGTGGACGGCCCACGAGGCCACATCTTTTATCGCCAGCCCGCGCCCTTGGAGCCACGTCTCCAACCATGGGGCGAGGTGTTTCTGGATCAGGCCCGGGACGCGCGTCGAGAGGACCATCTCGAAGCCGTGGTCGCGGACGAACCATGACATCGCCTGCTCGGAGTTCGGGAACAGGCAGGCGGCGTTGGCGGCCACGCGCCATCGCCGCGATCGATCGCCGCCCAGCGAGCCCGCCAGCACGGCGGCCGCGGAGCCGTCGGCGAAGAGGGCGTTTCCGACCATCCGCTTGGGGTTCCAGCCGTAGGAGTAATGGAGGCTGCAGAGTTCCACGGAGCAGAGGAGCACGCGAGCCTCGGGCTCGGCCGCGATCAGGCCCCGCGCCACGCGGAGCGCGTTCAACGCCCCGTGGCAGCCCATGAATCCGACGTTGGTTCGCTCCACCGTCGCCGGCAGTCCGAGCGCCTTCATGAGCCCGAAATCGACCCCCGGCGCGGCCATGCCCGTGCAGGAAACGGTGATCAAATGCGTGATTGACCCCGGGTCGACGCCGGATCGCTCCAGCGCCTGGCGGCTCGACTCGGTCGCCAGCGGCAGGGCCTCGACCTCGAACCGTTCCATGCGGCAGGCCGTCGAGGGCCCCGGGTCGCCGATCCCCTTGGAGATGAACGGCGAGTCGTATTCGCCTTCGCCGTAGACGATCCGCCGGAATTCCTCGGGTCGGTAGACGACCTGCCGCGTTTCGACCCCCGATTGGCGGTAGAGCGAAACCAGCAGCTCGCCCTGGTCGTCGTCCTCCGCACAGAGGGCGCGGGCGGCGTCGACCGACTCGGATCGAGTGATATTCAGGGCGGGAGTCGCGGTCCCGATCGCGAGTAGCTCGATATGCATGGCGACCTCGGCGGGGCTTTCGAACGGCATGTCGAAGGCGATGTTCAGGGGGCTTTGTGCATAACCGATAGCAAGGGCCGCGCGAGCGACGGCCGGTATTCCAGGCACCGGACCAGGGTCCGCGTCATCCAGGGCGTGCGGAGGGCTCGGGAAGCGGCCCGGCAGACGAGTTGTCGACGCGCGATCCGCGTCCGATAAACGTGGGACCAGCGGGCTGCCGGGGAGTCCTCGAGGCCGGAGATGGACTCGGCGAGAATCGTCGCGAGCGCCTCGCCGCCGGTTAGGGCCCAGGCCATCCCCTCGCCGGTGAACGGCTCGACGTAGCCGGCGGAGTCGCCGACTCGCAGCACGCCCGATTCGACGAGCCGATCGGGCGACCGAGTCAGCAGCGCCGTCCCCTTCCAGGGCAGGGCGTCGACCCGCGGCACGGCGGGGAACCGGCTCTTTCCCAGGATCGACGCGGCGAGCGCCCCAATGCCGCCGGCCTCACGCACGGCGACCGGATTGAGCGCCGCCGCCAGGTCCAGCCGACCGTCTTCCAGGACGACCAGTCCCACGTACCCCTCGCGGCCGCAGGCCATGTAGATCCGGCCAGGTTGGAACCCCGCGGGGGGATGCGCGACGATCGCTCCGGCCCCGAGCTTGGCCTTTGGCGAAGCGGAGGTCCGGCTTCCAGCCGCGAAAAGACTGTCGGCCAATCCCGTCGCCGAGACGACGAACCGAGCGGCGACCTCGAACGACCGGCCCTCGCCGTTGAGGCGAAGGCGACTGCACCCCGGTGACGATCCGACGATCAGCCGTGCCGAGGTCCTTGGCTGAAACTCGGCCCCCGCCGCGACGGCCGCGTCCACCAACGCGGCGTCGAACGATTCGCGCGAGACGGCGACGCCGAGGTCGTGATCGAC
Source organism: Paludisphaera rhizosphaerae (assembly GCF_011065895.1). NCBI lineage: Bacteria > Pseudomonadati > Planctomycetota > Planctomycetia > Isosphaerales > Isosphaeraceae > Paludisphaera > Paludisphaera rhizosphaerae. The sequence continues at coordinate 27,329 of NZ_JAALCR010000015.1, forward strand.
TGCGGCGCGGCGGTGACACGTCGCCAGCTCGATGCCCGTCAGAGGAACTGCGCGGAGGCGCGCGGTCAGCTCGCCCAGGCCTGTCCTGCCGAGCGCCGCCAGGGCGCGGGGATTGAGGCAGCAGCCGCAGACCTTGGTCCGGGGAAACTCGGCCCGATCGACGAGGAGTACGCGAACGCCGCGTCGCGCGAGTTCGCGCGCGGTCATCGCACCGGCTGGGCCGGCTCCAGCGACGACCACATCATAAGAGGGGAGGCCCGCGCCAATCGTCATCAGGACCGTCCCACCAGGAGAAAGCGGCAGGGCCAGCGGGGGATGACTTCGGGAGCCGACCAGCCAGCCTCCAGAGCCATCCGGCGGACCTCGTCGCGGGTGAACGCTCCCTCCACGGACAGAGGGCCGTCGACGTGGGCGACGGTCGATCGCGAGAGGATTCGGATGCCCGCATACGCCAGCAGCCAGCCGAGCCGTCCGCGCTCCAGGTCGTCGACCAGGACCAGCGATCCCGCCTCACGCATGGCCCGGAGCAAGGCGACGGCTGCCGGCGGGTCCAGGTGGTGGAGGAAGAGGGAGCACGTCAGGACGTCGAAGCCGGCAGGGAGCGGACCTGTCAGAGCGTCGTGTCGAAAGAAAGAAGCCTCGACCCCGGCGCGGCTCGCCTGTTCCGAGGCGTGCTGGATCGCGAACGGGCTCACGTCGCAGCCAGAGACCTCCAGCGGCAGGCCCTCGCGGCGAGCCCGGCGAGCGATCCGGACGGCGAAGTCGCCGCCGCCGCTCGCCACGTCGAGCAGCCGCACGGCCTCTCCGGGAGACATAGCAGCGCGCTGCCGGCAGAAGGCCTGGACCTGCGGCCAAACCGCCCGACTTCCCAGGCTGAAAGCGTTGACTCGACGAAGCGCCTCCAGGGCCTGCCGATGCTCCGCTGGGTCGAGGCCCGGTTGGTCCATCAATTCGGGCTGACGACGCCGCGTTCGGAGGTCGGGAGGGAGCGTCATGGCTGCCATGCTCACAGATGGATCGGGCCTTCTGAGAACCCTAGTATGGGGCACGGAGCAAGCCCCCGACAGAGGGACGCGAAGTCCCAGTCCTCTGGGTCTTGCGCATCGCTCCGGCGACCGGGCCGGGTGTGAGAAAGCGAGGCTGGAATGGCTGTGGCTGCGGTCGTCACCCGGTTGTTCCTCTTCCCCACCGCCGCTCGGCCGCTCTCACAATTCCTCTGGCCATCCGTTGAAAGACCAGCCAGTGAGCAGGGTATGAGGCGAAGTAATAGAGCTGTCCCCAGAAGGGGATGGGCCGGAAGTAGACGGCCAGCCGCAGTTCCGACCTGTCGCCGTCGGGGTACACCAGGAATTCCAGCCAGGCCGTCCCTGGATTCCTCATCTCGGCCCTGAGGAGCAGCCTTCCAGGACCGGTCCTCTCGACGCGCCAGAAGTCGACCGGGTCTCCGAGACGCAAGTCGACCGGACTACGACGGCCTTTGCGCATACCCACGCCGCCGAGCAGGCGGTCGATCGCGCCGCGAAAGCGCCAGAGGGCGTCTGTGCCGTGCCATCCAGTCTCGCCCCCGAGACGCCGAACGCAATCGAACAGGATCTTGGATGGGGCGGAGCAGGGGATACGGTGCACGTCCTTGAGCGGAATCGCCGACGGATCGAACCGCCGAGAACGCGTTTCTTCCCGACGAGTCGTCGAGGGGTCTTCGGTCGTGGTCATGCCTGGGCTCTCCTCGCCGCGCGATTCGGCGGCGGTGGAGAGCGTTGCAGATCTGGGGCCGCGATCTCCGATGATCTGGAAAAGCAACGGCTGAAACGACGAAGCCCCAGAGGCCTGAATCCCGGACTCGCTTTGCCTCGACCGTCCACGTCCTTCCTCGGGCGCTGGGAGGAGGGTGACTCGTCCGAAGGCTTGCGGCCCCTTGATTTCCGTCGTCGGTTGGTCATGCTGGAGGGCGATTTCGACGGCTGTCGCCCACCACCTTGTCCCTCCCCGCGTCGGAGCGTCGTGATGTCGCAATTGAGGAAGTTCGGTCCCATGTGCATGGGGCTGGCGATCGCCGTTTGGGGGACGTCGCGCGTCGACGCCCAGCAGCCCGCCCCGGTCGAGAACGTGTCGACCTTCCCCCACCGATCGCCCCAGGACGAGCGCAAGGCGCTCCACGTCCCGCCGGGGTTCGAGATTCAGTTGGTGGCCGCCGAGCCCGACATCCAGAAGCCCCTCAACCTGGCGTTCGACGACAAGGGGAGGCTCTGGATTACCGACACGATCGAGTACCCCTGGCCGGCCAAGGACGGCGACAAGCCCCGAGACACGGTCAAGATCCTCTCCGACTTCGGACCGGACGGCCGCGCGCGCAAGATCGAGACCTTCGCCGATGGGCTGAACATCCCCATCGGCCTTCTGCCGAAGCCCTCGGCGCGCGAGGCGCTCGTCCACAGCATCCCCAACATCTACCTGCTGAAGGACGCCGACGGCGACGGCAAGGCCGAGATCAAGGAACCGCTGTACGGGATCTTCGGCAACCGCGACACCCACGGCATGACCAACGCTTTCAGCTGGGGATACGACGGCTGGATCTACGCCTGCCACGGGTTCTCGAACACCTCGGAGGTCTCGGGAGCCGACAAGAAGGCGATCACGATGAACTCGGGCAACACCTACCGGATGCGGCCCGACGGCTCCCACGCCGAGTACGTCACCCACGGCCAGGTCAACCCGTTCGGCCTGGCGTTCGACGAAAGGGGCTACCTCTACTCGTGCGACTGCCACAGCAAGCCGCTCTATCAACTGATCCGGGGCGGCTACTACCCGAGCTTCGGCAAGCCCCATGACGGCCTCGGCTTCGCGCCTGAAATGGTCACCCACGACCACGGCTCGACGGCCATCTCGGGGATCGTCTACTACGCCTCGGACCAGTTCCCCGAGGCCTACCGCGGCACCACGTTCATCGGCAACGTGGTCACCAATCGGATCAACCACGACAAGCTCGAGTGGACCGGCACCAGCCCGAAGGGGATCGAACAGCCCGACTTCGTCTGGAGCGAGGACAACTGGTTCCGCCCCGTCGACCTGGAACTGGGCCCCGACGGCGATCTGTATGTGGCCGACTTCTACAACCGGATCATCGGCCATTACGAGGTGCCGTTGACTCACCCCGGCCGCGACCGCGACAGCGGCCGCGTCTGGAGGATCGTCTATAAGGGGGACGGCTCCAAACCCGTCTCCTCGCCTCAGGCCGTCGACCGGACCACGGCCGGCGTCGATTCGCTGATCGCCGACCTCGCCAGCCCGACGCTCCCCGTCCGCACGTCGGCGACGAATCAACTGGTCGAACGGGGCGGTGCCGAGGCGGCTGGGAAGCTCCGTGGGCTGGTCTCCCAACCCGGCGCGCCGGCGCAGCAGGTGGTCCACGCCCTCTGGGCCCTCGAACGGCTGGGCAAGCTGGACGACGAGCTATTGGTCAAGATTTGGAAGGGCTTCAGCGACCAGGCCATCCGGATTCACGTCCTCCGAGTCCTGGCTGATCGACCGTCCCTCTCCCCGATCGCTCGGGCGATCGCCCTGGAGTCGACCGACGACGCCCACATCACGCGAGCGAGGGCCGAGGTTCTCGGAGCGCACCCGAATCCGGCCTTCGTCGCCGAGCTCCTTGGCCTCTGGCGGAAGACCGATCCGAAAGACACGCATCTAATCCACGTCATTCGGATCGCCTTGCGTGATCAATTGATCGATCCTGCCGTCTGGCCGCAGATCGCCGCAGCGCCGTTGGACGATCGCGATCGGGCCGACCTGGCCGACGTGGCGGTGGGGACGCCGAACGCAGCGGCCGCATCGTTCCTGCTCGCTCACCTAAGGAGTTTTGCGGAGAGTCCGGGGAACGTCTCCCGCTATTTGCATCACGTGGCCCGCTACGGGGAAGAAGCGGTCATTCCCTCGGTCTCGTCGTGGGTCCTCGCCGATCAAGCCTCGGCTCCGCGAAAGCTGGACCTCATCAAGGAGGTTCAGCAGGGACTGCAGGAGCGTGGCGCGGGCCTTCCCGATGAACTTCGGAAGGCCGCGGTCTCGATCGTGACGAAGGCTTTGACCGGGGCGAACGCCGGGCAGATCAAGCGTGGGATCGCGGCCATCGGGGATTTCCAGCTTAAGGAGTGCATCCCCTCTCTGGAGTCGGCCTTCGCTCGAACCGATCTTGCCGACGACGTGCGGGCCTCCACCCTGGCGGGGATCGCGGCGCTCGACATGCCGCTGGGCCTGGCGAAGTTGAAGAAGGCTCTCGACGACGGGACGCTCTCGCCTTCACTCCGTGAGGCGACCGCGATCTCGCTGGCGAATATCGACAAGCCCGAGGCGCGGGCCGCCGTTCTCGGCTCTCTGGCGACGGCGCCCGAGCGGATCCAGTCGACGGCCGCCGCGGCGCTCGTGCGTCGCAAGGACGGAGCTGCGGCTCTGCTTGAGGCGATCGCCGCCGGCAAGGCGTCGGCCCGGTTGCTCCAGCAGCGTCCGATCGTCATCGGACTGGAGAATGCGGGGATCGCGGACGTCGGCGACCGGATCGCCAAGCTCCTCGCCGGCCTTCCGCCAGCCGACGCCCAGGTCCGCGACCTGCTCGACAAGCGTCGCGAAGGCTTCCAGAAGGCGGCCTGCGACTCGACCGCCGGGGCCAAGACCTTCGAGGTCCGTTGCGGCGTCTGCCATCAGGTCGAGGGGAAGGGGGCGAAGGTCGGCCCGCAACTCGACGGCGTCGGCGGCCGGGGACTGGAGCGTCTGCTGGAGGATGTGCTCGACCCGAACCGTAACGTCGACCAGATGTTCAGGACCACCGTCCTGGCCCTGAAGGACGGCCGGGTCGTCTCCGGGATGCTGCTCCGCGAAGAAGGAAAGGTCCTCGTCATCGCCGACTCCCAGGGGAAGGAGACCCGCGTCCCGGCTGATGAAGTCGAGGAGCGCAAGATCGTCCAACTCTCCCCCATGCCGGGCGACCTCGCCCAGCAGATCCCCGAGGCTGAGTTCTACAACCTGATCTCTTACCTTCTAGGTCGACGCGAGGACAAGCCGGCGAAGTGACGGGGGGGCTGGATCGCCTCCGTAGAATCGTCGAAAGGCGTTCGACCGCGCGTCGGCGGTGCAGGAGTTGCACTCATCGAGCCGGTCGGACGCGTCGGGCTTGAGAAACCGGGTGGAATCCACTCGATCGCGAATTACGGGAAAAGGAGTCGACGTGATGTCTTCCAACCAACCCAACCGTCGGGACGTGCTTCAGGTCGGGGCCGCGGGGCTCGCCGCGCTTTCGCTCGGCGGAGCCTCGATGGGGGCTCAGGAGAAGAACGAGCAGGGGGTGCCGCTTCGTCCCCTGGGCAAGACGGGTGTGAAGGTGTCGCTCCTGGGGCTCGGCGGCCACCACTCGACGCGGGCGAAGGAGGAGAAGGACTCGCTGCGACTCATCCAGCGCGCCGTGGACGAGGGAGTGACGTTCCTCGACAACGCCTGGGACTACCACAACGGCGGCGCCGAGGAGCGGATGGGCAAGGCCCTGGAAGAGGGGAAGATCCGCGACAAGGTCTTCCTCATGACCAAGGTCTGCGGACGCACCGCCAAGGAGGCCCAGTCGAACCTGGAAGACAGCCTTCGAAGGCTTCGGACTGACCACATCGACCTCTGGCAGTTCCACGAGATCAACTACGAGAACGACCCGGACCGCATCTTCGCGGCCGAGGCCGCCATCGAAGTCGCGCTCAAGGCGAAGGAGCAGGGGAAGGTCCGGTTCATCGGATTCACCGGCCATCGGAACCCGGAAGTCCACCTCAAGATGCTTCAGAAGCCCTACGATTGGGCCACCGTCCAGATGCCGCTGAACGTCCTGGACGGCACGTTCCGAAGCTTCCAGAAGCAGGTTCTGCCCGTGCTGGTCGAGCGCGGCATCGGCGCGATCGCGATGAAGACCCTGGGCGGCAACGGCGGGATCGTCAGCAATGCCAAGGTGCCCGTCGAGCGGGCCCTTGGCTATGTGTTCTCAATGCCGATCTCGACGCTCGTCTCGGGGATGGAGTCGGAGAAGATCCTGGAGCAAAACCTCAAGATCGTCCGTAGCTACCAGCCGATGTCGCACGACGAGATGATCGCCCTGGAGACCGAATACAAAGCGGCCGCCGCCGACGGCCGCTACGAGGGCTTCAAGACGACCAAGAACTACGACGGCCCCGTCCACAAGAAGCAGCAGCAAGAGGCGTGAGCCCACCGGCTCAACCTCCGGCCGGGTTCAGGCGAGGAGACCCGTCAGGACCCGGCCGCCGACGTCCGTCAGGCGTTCGTCGCGACCGCCGTGCAAGTAGGTTAGCTTCAGGTGGTCGATCCCCATCAGGTGGAGGATCGTCGCGTGCAGGTCGTTGACGTGGGCGCGCTCCGAGATCGCCTTCAGGCCGACCTCATCCGTCTCCCCCACGATCGACCCACCCTTCACGCCCCCGCCGGCCATCCACATGGAGAAGCCGGCGGCGTTGTGGTCGCGGCCTCGCCCTCCGCCCTGTCGGACCGGGGTGCGGCCGAATTCGCCCCCCCAGATGACGAGCGTTTCGTCGAGCAGACCTCGTGACTTGAGATCGGTCAACAGGGCGGCGACCGGCTGATCGGTCATGCCGCACATCTTTTCATGGTTGGCGTCGACGTCGTCGTGTGCGTCCCACTGCACGGCGACCGGACCGCCTCCTGAGTAGAGTTGGACGAATCGCACCCCGCGCTCGACGAGTCGCCGGGCCAGCAGGCAGCGGGCGCCGAAATCGGCGGTTCGCTCGTTGTCGAGTCCGTACATGGACTTGGTCAGCTCCGATTCGCGCGAGAGGTCGACGGCCTCGGGCGCGGCGCTCTGCATGCGGAAGGCGAGTTCGTAGGAAGCCATCCGGGCTGAAAGCTCGTCGTCGGCCGGGTCGAGGCCTCGCTCGTTCATGCCTTTCAGCAGGTCCAGCATCCGGCGTCGGCGACTCGGGTCGAACCCGTCCGAAGGCTTGAGGTTGACGATCGGCGCGGGGCCGCTGCGGAAGAGGGTCCCCTGATGATGGGCCGGGAGGAAGCCCGCCCCCCAGCAAGGAGCGCCCCCTTCGGGAGTCCCCTCGGGCTGGGTCATGACGACGTACGACGGCAGGTCGTCGCTTTCCGACCCGAGGCCGTACGTGACCCAACTCCCCAGGCTGGGGAAGCCGGTCAGCACGCGGCCGGTCATCATCTGGTACATGGCCGGGGCGTGGACGACGCTGTCGGCGACGCAGGATCGGATCAGGGCGATGTCGTCGGCGTGCTTGTGGAGGTTCGGCACGAGGTCCGACATGTCCATCCCCGACTCACCGTACCGCCCCCACTTCCGCTTCGAGGCCAGGCAGAGCGGGTCGTTCTCTAGGAACTGGCCACGGACCTTGCCGAAGCTCGGCGGCAGCGGCTGGCCGTCCAGCTTCGCGAGCGCCGGCTTGGGATCAAAGAGATCCATCTGGCTCGGCCCGCCGGTCATGTACAGGAAGATGCAGCGCTTCGCCGTCGCCGGCCGTCGCGCCTCCAGGACGGCGGACGGAATCGCCGCGTCGCCCGCCTTCGCCTCACGCTCTAGCAACGAGGCCATCGCCAGCATCCCGAAGCCGCCCCCCGCGCGCCGGAGCCATTCGCGGCGGTCGAGCGTCGGCGAGGCCCAGGGGCCGGGGCATTGGTTGAGGTTGCTGGGCATGGGATCGAGTCTCGAGGAGTAGTGGAAACGGGCTTGTCTCAGGAAACAGCAGGGCCGTTTTGAAACTCATCAATTTCGCCGAAGAGTTCGGCCAGCGACAGGCGGAAGCCAGGGAGGATCTCAGCCAGCTCGATCACGTCGTTCTCCGCGTAGACCCGAGGAGTTTCCGGCTCATCTCGATCATAAACGGCGATCGATCGCCGCTCAGGGTCAACGATCCATACCGAGAGCGTCCCGCCGTCGAAGTACAGCCCGCGTTTTCGCTCCATCTCCGCTTTCGTGTTGCTGATGCTGAGGATCTCTACGGCGAGGTCGGGAGCGACCGCCATGATCGGTCCGCTGCCCGTGGGACATCGGGCCCAACTCAGGAAGGCGACGTCAGGGATTAGGACGACTTCAGGGGCGAGGAGATAAGGGCCGTCGGATCCCGAGACGATGCCGAGTCGTCCAGCCCTGGCAAACGCTCTCATCATCGCGGCGATTGCGACGCCGAGGAAGGACTCAATGTATCCCATTCCCTTCTCCACCAGCACGCCGTCGATCAGTTCGCAGAGAATCCGTCCTCGTCCGAGAACGGCGATCGCGTCGTCTTCGGTGGCCGTTCCGGGAGTCGGCGTCATCAGGATGCGTGCGGGGGGAACGTCGTGCAGGCCGTCCAGGGCTTGCAGGACGTCTTCCAGCCTCGTCACTCGTGTTTCCAGGTCGATGGACATGGCGGTCTCTTCTTGGTGGCCATGCAGAGCCGTCGAGAAATCGATCAGGGGATATACAGGAACTCGTTGCAGTTCATCAGCGCCAGGGCGAGGTCCTCCCAGGCGGCGGCCTCTCCGTGGACGGCGGCTTGCTCGGAGATGAACGCCAGAGCTTGGGCGGTCTCATCCTCGGTCGGGAAGCGGAGGAGGGTTCGCGTGTAGGCCTGGCGGACACGGGCCGGCCGATCGGTCGAGGCCTCGCACGATAGACGCTGAGCCAGGGCTCGGGCGCGGCCTCGGGCCATCTCGCTGTTGAGCAGGTTGAGGGCCTGGAGGGCGTGGGTGCTGGAATCGCGGCGCGGGCAGGCGGTCTGGTTGTCGGGCGCGTCGAAGGATTCGAGCAGAGGGGGGCGGACGTTGCGCTTCTTGTAGAGGTAGATCGACCGTCGAACGTGCTGGGCCGGGTCGGGGTCGACGGGCCAGAGGTCGACCTCCTCGGCTTCAGTGAAGATCAGGTCCTTCACTTCCTTTTCCAGCGGCGCGAGGACGCCGGGGCCGCCCATCTTGAGATTCAACTCGCCGGAGGCCGCGAGCATGGCGTCGCGGAGGGCCTCGGCGTCGATCCGACGGCGGTTCATGCGGCCGAGAAGAGAGTTCTCCTCGTCCTGTTCGGTGAGTATGGCGATCGGCCGGCTGGACTGACGGTAGGCCGCTGACGTGACCATCAGCCGATGGATCGGCTTGAGTCGCCAACCCTCGGCGATCAGACGCTCGGCCAGCCAGTCGAGCAGCTCGGGGTGTGAGGGGGGCTCGCCTCGGACGCCGAAGTCGCTGGGCGTCGATACCAGTCCCTGGCCGAAGTGGTTCTGCCAGAGCCGGTTGACGATCACCCGCGCGACCAGAGGGTTGCCCGTCTCGCTCAGCCATTTCGCCAACGCCGCGCGTCGGCCGGTCGTCTTCTCGCCGGGGTGGATCGAGTCCGAGTCGAAGGAGGCTTCTTCCTGGCAAGCCAGAATCACGCCCGGGGGCCGAGGCTCGACGCGCGGGCCCTTGACGAGCGGATCGCCGCGACGGAGGACGAACGAGTCTGGGGCCTTCGCCGAGCCGTCGGTCAACGCCAGCGCGTGGGCGGGGGGACGGGGAAGCGTGCGCGCGATCTCATGGATTCGGATCTTGAGCGACTCGCGCCGGGCGTGGTCGGCAGGGTTCTTCGCGACCGCGGCGGCGACGTCCTCCCAGGTCACTCGAATCGAGTTCGCGAGGCCCGAGGCCCGCCGTTTCTGGGCCGGCGTCCGATCCTTCTCCGGGATCGCCAGGATGGCTCGTTCCTCGTCCGAGAGCATGGCCTTTCGCTGGGCTGCGATCGCGGCGCGGTAGGGGGCTTCGAGCTCGGCCTTCTCCTTGGTCAGCGGCGCGGTCTTTTCATCGACGGCCTTCTTCGCCTCCTCAAAGGCCTTAACCTCGTCGGGGGAGGCGATTGACGGCTCGGAAAGCTCGCCGGCGGCGAAAAACGCCTGGAGGCGGTAGTAGTCGGTGCTGGGGATGGCATCGAACTTGTGGTCGTGGCAGCGGGCGCAGGCGACCGTCAGGCCCAGGACGACCGATCCGACGGTGGAGGTGATCTCCGTGAGTTCATTCTGCCTGCGGACTTCGGGGACGATGTTTCCCCCGACGACCTCGCGAGGTCCGGCGCGGAGGAAACCCGTGGCGATCAACGCATGGTGATCGCCGGGCGCGATCTCGTCGCCCGCGATCTGCAGGGAGATGAATCGGTCGTAGGGCATGTCCGCGTTGATCGCCGCGATCAGCCAGTCGCGGTAGCGCCAGGCGTCGGGACGCTCGGCGTCCAACTCGAAGCCGTTCGTGTCCGCATAGTGGGCCAGGTCCAGCCAGTGCTGGGCCCAACGTTCGCCGAATCGGGGGCTGGACAACAGGCGGTCGACGACTTTTTCGTAGGCATCCGGCTGGTCGTCGCCCAGGAAGGACGCGACGTCCTCCGGCGTCGGCGGCAGGCCGGTCAAGTCATGGAAGAGGCGGCGGAGCAGCGCGACGCGGCCGGCTTCGGGGGAATGCGGGAGTTCGGCCGTTTCGAGGTCGGCGAGGATGTATCGGTCAATCGGGTTGCGAACCCAGCCGTTCTCCTTAACCTCCGGCGGCGTTCCCGGCTCCAGGGGCTGGTAGGCCCAGTGGTCGCGCTGGTCGGCGCGGTACTTCTCGATCTTCGCCAGCGGAGCAGGGGGTTCGGGCTCGTCGCCCAGGGCGAAACCGACGATCGCCAGTCCCAGGACAGAGGGGATCCAGACTCTTCGACGCGGCATCACTCCGACCTCCGGTTCAACTCTTCCCCTCGGCATCATGGTATTGTGAGAGACGGTCGCCGGCCGGGCAAGCAACAAATGTTGAACGATGCGCCGGCCAGCGCTCGGACGGGTGGAGTCGGACATGGCGTCGATTGAATTTCGCGAAGTCTCGCGGCGCTATGGGGCGAACCCCCCGGCGGTCGACTCCCTCGCCTTCGACGTCGCCGATGGTGAACGTCTGGTAATCTTGGGGCCTTCGGGATCCGGGAAGACGACGCTTCTCCGCCTGATCGCCGGACTGGATCAGCCGACGACCGGGGAGATCCTTTTCGACGGCAAACGGATCGACGGCGTCCCCCCGCATCGCCGCGACGTCGGCATGGTCTTTCAGGAGCCTTCGCTCCATCCGTTCCTGGACGTGGCCGGGAACCTGGAGTTCGGCCTGCGGGCTCGGGGCGTCCCGCGTGAGGAGCGTCGCCGGCGGGTTGCGGAGGTCGCCTCCATGCTCCGCCTTGATGGACTGCTGAACCGCCGTCCCGCAGCGCTTTCGGGGGGGGAGCGTCAGCGAGCGGCCATCGGCCGGGCCGTTGTGCGACGTCCGGCCGTCCTGTTGCTGGACGAGCCGTTCTCGAGTCTCGACTTGCCCCTCCGCACGGCGCTGAGACGCGACCTCGTCGACCTCCACGATCGCCTGGGAATGACCCTGATCCACGTCACCCACGATCAGGGAGAAGCCCTGACCCTGGGGCGTAGGATCGCCGTGATGAACCACGGCCGACTGATCCAGACGGGAACCCCGAACGAGGTCTACGATCGCCCCGCGTCTCCGTTCGTCGCCCGTTTCGTCGGCGACCCTCCCATGAATCTGATCCCCACCGAGGTCGCCGTCGACTCGACGACCGGGATGCGGCGGGTCAGGTTCCTCCCGGGGGCCGCTCCATCGTCGACCGACGCGATGACGAACGTCGAAGAGGGCCGGATCCTGATGGGGATTCGGCCCGAACTCATCTCCGTGCTGAGGGGCGGCGACGAAGGTTCCTCCCTCCCGGACCGGGCGACGTTCGACGCCGTGGTGGGTCGGTTGGAATACCGGGGCGACTCCGTGCTGGCCACGCTCGACCTCTCCGGAATCCCGGTGGTCGCCCGGGTTTCCAGAGATGGCGAGTTCCGAGAGGGCGATCGAGTGGTCGCGATCGTCGATCTGGACCGGGTCTGCCTGTTTTCCGAGTGACGTCGAGTGGGCTACTTCGCGGCGGCGGACCAGGCGTCGTGGGCGGCCTTCTGGAGCGGGTTGGAGCCGTCGGGAAGGCGGTCGCCGTCGACTTGCCAGAAGAAGACGCCGCGGAAGCCCTTGGACATGGCCCACTCGGTCTTGATCCGCATCGATTCGGGGTCGTCGTAGCCGGCGACCTTGGTTCCGTCGGGCGAGGTCAGCCAGGGAACCTTGGTCTCGTCGTCCCAGGTGCGGGTCCAGCCTTCCTGGAGCCGCTTCGGCACGTCCTTGTAGGTGACGTCGAAGGGCCGAGGAGCGTCCTTGGCGCGGGGGGAGTACGGCTCGGGGGTCGGGAAGCCGCGGCCGTAGAGGGCCAGGCCGACGGCCAATCGGTCGGCGGGAACTCCGCGCTTCTCCAGGAAGTAGAGCATCGAACGCTCGGTCGACCGGCCGTTGGGGCCTTCCTTGGAGGAGGCGAAGAGGGGCGAGTTATGGCCGGCTCGCGGCGACCAGGCGCCGGCGTAGTCGTAGGTCATCACGTTGATCCAGTCCATCGTCTCCAGCAGGAAGGCCGTGTCGAGCTTGTCGATGGTTCCGTAGTTCGAGGACGCCGCCATCGTGACGAACATCTTCCGCCCCTTCGTGGCCCCGATCGCGTCGAGTCGCTTGCGGAAGGTCCGGGTCATCCGCTCAAAACCAGGTGTCTCGGAAGGGGCGTCGGGGTATTCCCAGTCCAGGTCGATCCCGTCGTAGTCGTACTCATCCACCAACTTCAAGACGGCCTCGACGTAGCGGGATTCGGCCTCGGGGTTGGCCACGATTTGACGGAACTGGTCGTCCCATCCCCAACCGCCGAGCGAGACCAGAACCTTCACGCCGGCCGCGTGGGCGTCTCGCGTGAGGTCGTGGCTAGGGACCCCTCGGCGATTGGCGTTGATCCGGCCCTCGCCGTCGGCGGTGACGAAGGCGTGGCAGATGTGGGTGTAGAGCTTGTAATCCGGATTCTTGGGGTTTCCGTACAGATAGCCGACGAACACCTTGTCCCGTCGTGCTTCCTCAGCGCGGGTCGATTGGGGGGCGAGGGCGGGACCAAGCAGGGCGAGGAATGCGAGGCCGGACGTGAAGCGGGTCATCGGCGCGTCTCCAGGGGGGCGTCGGGATCAACGAAGTCGCGGCAGAAAGTAGACAGCGGTCGAGATGAGGACGGTCAGGGCCGTGATCCACTCGAGGCGGCCGATCGTCGACCGCTCGTGCTCGAGACGATCCACGAGGATCGCCGGCGGCAGGATCGCGCCCAGGACGAACCCCCCCAGCAGGCCGCCGAGGTGGCAGGAGTTCGAGACGACCTGGCTGAGAAGCCCGAGCGTCAGAGTGTAGACCGACCAGATCCCCAGCACCACGCCGACCCGGCGGTCGCGGATCTCGATCTTGTCGCGATGCGCCCAGGCCAGAGCGATGATCGCTCCCGCCAGGCCGAAGATCGCGCCGGAGGCTCCCACGGTGGGCGTGGGCGTCATCATCGTGAGCAGGGACCCGGTCACGCAGCAGGCCGTGTAGAGGAACAGGTAGGACCGTCGGCCGAAGGCGTGCTCGCAGGCCATCCCCAGGATGAACAGCATCGCCATGTTGCCGAAGAGGTGGTCGCCGCTCGCGTGCATGAACCCGGAGGAGACCAGCCGCCAGAACTCGCCCTTCAGGACGGCGTCGCGCTGCATGGCCCCGGTCTCGACGACGCGCTGGACGTTGTCCAGGCCCCCGATCTGGATCTGCCTCCCGAAGATCAGCGCGCAGGCCAGGATGATCAGGATCGTCGCCGGCGGCATGGGGCTCATGCCGGCCTCCAGGTCGATCCTCTCGCGATGGAGCATGTCCTCGCTGAGGTCGAGGATCTCCCCATCGTCGTCGACCGCGGGGGCCTCGTCGTCGTCGAAGGCGGGGGGCGTCTCGTCCGGCTCCTGCGGGAGGGCGTCTTCGGGCGTCATCGCGGCTCGGCTCCTCTGGATCAACGGCGTTCGCCGGTGTCGAGGAGCACGCCGAGGGCGATACCGATGCGGCGGTCCAGTTGCGGCGGCCGATCGCGGGACATGTCCAGGACGTAGCTGTCGACCAGGGTGAACTTGCGATTGAATTCGCCCCGGACCTGCTCATTCCCGTCGGGCGTTTGCACCACGAAGATGAAGTTCGTCCGAAGCGCCCCGAAGAGCGGGCCGAGGAACCGCCGGAGAAGCGAGAGGATCAGGGAGTCCTCTCGGGCGATGAAGAGCGGTCGACCGTCGGCGTCGGAGACGGACCACTTTTTGCGGAAGATGTTGGAAAGCTGATTCTTGCGCACCCGGGCCAGGATCCTGGCGTCGGGCCGCTGGACGGTGAACGTCGTGGTGAAGACCTCGAACTTGTGGTCCTGCAAAACGTCGAGCAGGGGCTCCGCTTTGGTCTCGTCGGAATAGAAGTGGATGTGTCGCTTGGGGGTGATCCGAAACGCCAACACGAATGTGAGGATGGCGCCGATGATCCCGACCAGAATTCCGACCGGGCCTCCGACCCAGCGCACGCCCGTCGCCTGGGCCAGGCCGATCGCGCATGCCGCCGCCAGAGCCGCGGAGACGATCAGGAGGATCGCCGCAATCAACGCGGCCCCAATCTGCCTGAGCAGGTGGGCTGGACGCTCCACATAGAGGATCGGCCGCTTGGATTCGTCGCTGATCACGTACTTCGAGGAGATCGCCATCACCTTCTGACGCATCAGGAACCGGTCGCGCTGGAACGCCGGGTGCAGGGCGATCCGCTCGCCCCCCTCCTCGTCGAACGGCTCGGCGGAGGCGTAAACCACCTCCTCGATGGGGACGACCATCACGTTGTCGCAGTCCGGGCAGCGGAGCTTCTTGCCGGCGAACTCATCCTTAAGAGTGTAGGACCGCTCGCAATCGGAACACGTCACGGTGATGGGCACGGCTTCGGCTCCGCGGGGGTGAGGCGATCACGAACCGCCCTATGCTGTGGGTCGAAACCGCCGAGGGTTGATGATGTTCCCGGAATGCAACAGATGCAAGTCGTCACCCACGATGCGATTTTTGGGAGGGACTGCGATCCTTTTGACCTCGACCTCGGGTTCATTAAGATATAGTTAGAAAAGACGGCTCGAGCCGGGCTTTCTCTCGGAGGGGACGATCATGCGTGTCGGCGGTTCCATCGGGTGGCTGCGGGCGCTGGCGGTCGGTTTCATCGTGGCGTTCGCGCCGACGGTTCAGGCGGACGAACCCAAGAAGAAGGCGGAAGGCATCCTGTCCGACCTTGGGGTCGTGCTGGAGAAGACGCGTTACATCTACGCCGACGACGAGAAGGCGCTGATGGAGAAGTACGAAGAAGCCAAGGCCGCCCGTGAACAGGCCCGCGTCGCCATGGGCAAGATCGAGCAGGGGCAGATGATCCAGCAGGGGATTCTCGCCCTTCAGGCGGAGGAGCAGCAGATTCAGGCGGAGATCGGCGCGATCCGGGCGCAGTCGGCCGGTATGAGCTACGGGCGACGTCGCGGCGGCAATTACTACCGCAACGAGGCGAACGCGATGATCCGTGAAGAAGAGGCGATGCGCAACCAGATCAAGTCCCAGATCACGCAGGCCAACAAGCAAAAACCCTCCGCCAAGCAGCAACAGTCCGATCAGATCGCGGCCCGAGCCGCCATGGAGCGGGCCCAGCAAGTTCTGAAGGACGTCAACGACGCCTACGATTCCCTGGAGGAACGCTACAATCAGGCCCGCGCCAAGCCGGGCGTGATTCAGGCCCTTGAGGACGCCGGTTACGCCAAGAAGGTGAGCCTGCGGCTTGGGCCCTCCGAGGAGTCGGATAAGATCGGCAAGTGGGTCAAGGGGATCTTGAAGATCCGCCCGAAGAGGTCGACGGTTCCAGCCGCGAAGCCGGCCGCCGACAAGCCAGCCGCCGAGGCGGGGAAGTCCACGAAAAGCGAATAAGCGCTTCGAGACTCCCGGCGTCTTGGCGAGCGTGAGCCGACGTGCAGGCGATTCAGACCCGCAGGCGACTCGACCTTCCATCGAGGAGCCTGCGGCGTCGCGTTCGAACCGTGAGGCCGATGGCGCCGAGCTCTTACAGCAGAAAGCTCTGAGGTTCGGGCGCGACCGTGCTGTGGTAGCGGCATTCGACGTCGCCCAGGATGGGGCTCCTCAGTGGTCACGGAGAGGAGATACTCTCCTACGGGTCGAGGACGCGGGATCGCGCCGATGCCAGGGGCGAAAAGGACCGACGTCGCGTAGACTGTCGTGCCGTCGTCCAGATCGAAGCGGTACTCGGGCGTCGAATAGACGATCGGCGTGCTGAAGTAAGTCGGCCCGTACCTGTACGCGGCTCGCTCCGTTCTTTTGAGGCCTTTCTTTGAGGCGTTATTGATGCGGGGGCCTTGGAACGGCAGCATCGAGTGGGTCGAGGGTTCGTCGACTTCGGACGGAAGGAGGGCTTTTGAGCGACGTGACAGTAGCAGCGATCATCCCCGCGGCCGGCGAGAGTCGCCGCATGGGCCGGGCGAAGCTTCTGATCGAGTTCGGAGGGCGACCCCTCATCGCTCGCGTCGTCAACGCCTTGCGCGAAGGAGGAGCGGGGCCGATCGTGGTCGTCACGCCGCCGTTCGAGGCCCCCGAAGGGCCGCCGATCGCCGAGGCTGCGGCACAAGTCGGCGCGAGGGTGCTGACGCCCGAGAGGCGTCCTGGCGACATGCGCGAGTCGGTCGAGTTGGCACTGGCCGCCCTGAATGAACTCCGGGACAAGGCCCCCGGAGGGGTGCTCCTCGCGCCGGCCGATAGTCCGAGGCTCAAGGCGGCGACGGTCGGGCGGCTCATCGACGCCTGGCTAGGCCGTCCGGAATCCATCTTCATCCCCACGTTCGGCGGTCGACGCGGGCATCCGATCGTCCTCCCATGGCGAATCGCGATCTCGATCCCGAACCTCCCCGGCGGGGTCGGCGTCAACGCCCTGATCTCAGAGCACGCCGCCGACGTTCAGGAGATCCCGTTCGACGACGATGCGGTTCTCGTCGATCTGGATACCCCCGACGACCTGGACCGCCTTCGCCGGACGAGATCGGTTCGACTCTTCGCGATCGCCCGCCAACTGGCCGGAGTTCCGGAAGTCGTCGTCGAGTTGCCGGAGTCGGCGACGGTCGTCGACCTGCGCCGGGCGCTGATTCAGCAGCATCCCGCCCTGGCGGGGATCGCGGAGCGGGTGCGGATCGCGGTCGGCGATGAGTATGCTGGAGACGACGCCGTCATTCCAGCCGACGTTCCGCTGGCCCTGATCCCCCCCGTCAGCGGCGGCTAGTCGTTATCGTCCGAGGTCGCCGTGGTTGAGATCACCAAATTGCCGTTGGACTGCGCCAGGATCACCGAGAGCGTCCGGCACCCCAACGCCGGGGCCGTCTGCACCTTTCTGGGAACCGTTCGCGAGATGACGGGAGACCTTCGTACGGTTCATCTCGAGTACGAGGCGTATCCCGAGATGGCTGCGAAGAAGCTCGCCGAATTGGAAGCTGAGGCCCGCCGTAAATGGCCGGTGATCGGTCTGGCCCTTTCGCATCGGGTCGGGCGACTGGAGTTGGGGGACGTCAGCGTGGTCGTCGCCGTGAGCTGCCCCCATCGGGGGGACGCCTTTGAGGCATGTCGTTGGCTCATCGACACGCTCAAGGAAGTCGTCCCCATCTGGAAGCGGGAAAAATGGGACGACGGTCGCGAGGAATGGATCCATCCCGGAATGAGCTGATCGCGACTCTCAGCTTGTCGGTGCGTTACAATGGGGCGACGGCACCTTGTCATCCCCTTCCGAGACGCGACCGATCATGAGCTTGAAGCCCCGCCTGATCGATTCCTTCGGTCGCGTGCACAACAACCTGCGCGTCAGCGTGACCGACCGCTGCAACCTGCGGTGCGTCTACTGCATGCCGGAGCAGGTCGAGTTCATGCCGCGGGAACGACTCCTGAGCTTCGAGGAAATCGCTCGCTTCGTCGCGGTCGTCGCCCCGCTGGGCGTTGACAAGATCCGGCTCACGGGGGGCGAACCCCTGCTGAGGAAGGATCTGGACGTCCTGGTCCGGATGCTGGTCGCGATCGAGGGCGTCTCCGACGTCGGCATGACGACCAACGGCATGCTCCTGGCGCCAATCGCCGGAAGGCTCCGGGAAGCCGGGCTGGAGCGTCTCAACATCAGCCTGGACACCCTCGATTCCGTCCGCTTCGAGCGACTCGCGCGCCGGCGCGGCCTGGACGACGCCATCGCCGGCGTTCACGCCGCCAAACGCGAGGGGTTCGACCCGATCAAGCTGAACGCCGTCGTGATCCGCGGCTTCAACGAGGACGACGTCGCGCCGCTCGCCCGGTTCGCCCGCGAGCTTGGCGTGGAGATGCGATTCATCGAGTACATGCCGCTGGACGCAGGCCACCTCTGGGAGCGTGAGAAGGTCTTCTACGCTCAGGAGATCCTCGACGTCATCGCTCGCGAGGTCGCTCCGCTCGCCCCGGCCGCCGATCAGGACCCCCGCGCGCCGGCCCTGGCGTACGACTATCTCGACGGCGGCGGTCGAGTCGGCCTGATCTCGTCGGTGAGCCGTCCCTTCTGCGGGAGCTGCAACCGGCTCCGGCTGACCTCCGACGGCAAGCTTCGCAACTGCCTGTTCGCGCTGGAGGAGACGGACGTCCGGGAGATGCTCCGCTCAGAGGCGCCCGAGGAGGCTGTCGCGCAGGCCGTCGCCGCCTCGGTCGCCGCCAAGTGGGAAGGGCACGAGATCAACACGGCCCGCTTCATCCAGCCTGACCGACCGATGTACTCGATCGGCGGCTAGAGACGGGCTCAAGAGAGCCGGTAGGCCCGAATCGCGTTGTCGTGGAACAGCTTCCGCCGGCGGTCTTCGGGAAGGTCGGCGACGATCTGGGTGAGGGCGTTCACCCAGTCCTTGAGCGGTGCGCCAATCGTGCAGACGGGCCAGTCGCCGCCGAAGAGGACGCGGTCGGGTCCGAAGGCCTCCAGCATGTGGCGGACGACGGGGGCCAGGTCGTCCGGCTTCCAGGGCCGATCCTTGGCCTGAGAGACGATCCCGGACACCTTGCCCACCACGTTCGGGAAAGCAGCGATGCGGTCGATATCGCGCTTCCAGGTCGTGAGGTCGCCGAAAACCGGCGGATTGCCGCAATGGTCCAGGACGAACGGCGTCCCCGGCGCGGCCTGGATCAATTTGGCCCCGTCGGCAAGGTCGGCGTGCCTCATGCAGAGATCGAAGCTCAGGCCCAGTTCGCCCAGCTTCTGGATTCCTCGGACGAAGGCGTCCTGAAGGCAGTAGCCGGCCGGGGTCGACCCGTGCAGCACCTGGCGCAGACCCTTGACGGCCGGATCTTTCGACAGGGGTTCGATGTAGGCGGCGAAGCCCTCGTCAGCCGGCCGTCCTCCGATCACCGCGCCGGTGATGGCGTTCCCCGGATCTCGGCAGAGATCGATCGCCAGCTTGGCTTCCAGAGGATGATCGGCCGGGGCCACGTCGACCTCAAGGTAGACGGCTTTGACGACGTCGAGACCCGCGGCGGCTTCTCGATACTCGGCCCAACGCGCGTTGTGGTTGAGTGTGGTGTTGTTCTTGAGCCAGGGGAGTCGGATCTTTTCCAGGTCCCAGATGTGGACGTGCGAGTCGACGAGGGGCAGGGGGGCTGAAGCCCCCGAGGCCAGGGCGGCGGTTGCGACGGCTGCTGCGCCGGCGAGGAACTCGCGACGAGTGCTCTGCATGGAACGGGCTCCCGATCGTCTCAAGCGGTTGTCGTACGGGTGAATTCGCGGCGGTCGACCTGATAGCGGCGGATTTTCTGTGGATCCACCTGCACGCCGACGCCGGGTCGGGCGGGGACCGTGAAGACGCCGGGAGACGACATCTCGAACGGCGGCGCCGCGTAGTCGTCGACGAACCAGCGGGCGCTGGGTTGCACGTCGGACGGATACTTGCAGTTGGCCAGCGTCCCCAGATGGACGTTGAACGTCTGGCCGAGTCCGAACTCAGCCGTCGAGCCGACCCAGCAGGCCACGCCGTGCTGGAAGCAGAGGTCGTGCATCGCCCTGGCGGCGCCAAGTCCGCCGGTGCGCTGGACCTTCAGGTTGACGATCCTGCAGGCCCCGAGCCGAATCGCCTCAGCCGTCCGTTCCGGGGTGTCCGCCGATTCGTCGAGGCAGATCGGCGTGGTCAGCGACTTCTGGAGGTCCGCCATCTCGGCGAGCGCCTCGGTCGCGAACGGCTGTTCGATCATGAGCAGGTCAAGCTCGTCAAGCTCACGAAAGAGTTCGGCGTCGGCCGGGGAGTATTCTCCCCCGCAGTCGACCATCAGCTCGACATCCTCGAAGTGCCGTCGGACCGCCTTGACGAACTCCAGGTCGCGGCCGGGGGAGATGCGCAGCTTCACCCGGCGGTATCCCTCCGCGAGATGGGCCTCGACGGCCCCCAGCAGATCAACGACCGAGGGATAGAGTCCCAGCGCCAGCCCGGACTCAACCCCCATGCTGATCTGGGTTTCGTCCGCGCCCAGGAGCTGGGCGACGGTGACTCGGTGCTCCTGCCCCAGGAGATCCCAGAGGGCGGTTTCCGCGCCCGCCGTCGCGATCGGCCCGACCCCCCAGGAGCCGGCGATTTCGCCGATCCGTTCGGTGCAATCCACCGACGCGCCGAGAAGCTTAGGAGCCACGACGTTCGTCAACTCGTTCCAGGAGGAGTCGACCAGATGGGGCTGGCTCGGGGCGGGAGAGCTCTCGCCATGGGCAAGGCCTCCGGCGGACTCCAGCGTCACCAGGACGGCTTCCTTCACACCCGCCTCGACCATCGCTTCAGGCCAGGACGACTTCAGCGGAATCTGGATCCGCGTCACGACGACGCGTTCGATCGGGCTGGTGGATGTGAACACAGGGATCCTCCGTCTAGTCCGAAAGCCGTCGGGGCTGGCCGCCGGTCCCGCACGGGACCTGTCAGCTTATCACAACCCCTGCCTTTTCATACCCTTGGACACGTAGGAATTGCCCGTAGGACGGGCGGTCGGTACACTGTGCAGATGAATCGCCAGGGCGACGGAAACCTCAGAGACCAGGACTTTTCATGAGCAGCCGTCGAGCCAAAGAACCCTGGTACAAGGACGGCCTCTCCTTCGAGTGCACCAAATGCGGCGCATGTTGCACCGGCGCGCCCGGATACGTCTGGGTGACGCCTGAAGAGATCGCCGCGTTGGCGGAACATCGGGGCGAAACGCTCGACGAATTCTCGATGCAGTTCGTGCGCAAGGTCGGTCGCCGCTACAGTTTGATCGAGCGGCCGGGCGGTGATTGCATCTTCTGGGAGCGTGGGGTCGGCTGCACCGTCTATCCGGCTCGCCCGGTTCAATGCCGGACCTGGCCGTTCTGGCCTGAGAACGTCGAGACTCCGGAGGACTGGCGGCACGTCACCGAGATCTGCCCTGGATCCGGCAAGGGGCGTCATTACTCGGCCGACGAGATCATCACGTCCATCGGGATGGTCCGGACATGAGCCCAGAAGACCTCAATCCCCAATCCGAGGCGTCGTCGCTCGCGGCGGAGGCTCGGGGGCCGCTGGCGATCCTCTATGGGGAGCTGGACGCAGCCGTCGCCCGACTCGGCCCGACCTGCGCGGTCAGCGGGCGTTGCTGTCGGTTCGAGGAGTACGGCCACACCCTCTTTCTCTCCTCGCCCGAGGCGGCGGTGCTCATCGCCGACGCCCCGGCTCCCGTTCGGGCTCTTGACGCGGGCCTAACCTGTCCCTGGCAGGATGAAAAGGGGCGTTGCACGGCGAGGGAGGCCCGCCCGCTGGGGTGTCGGGTCTATTTCTGCGACCCCGTTTTTCAGGAACACGCCCCGCGCCTGTCCGAGGAATTTCTGAGTCGCCTCAAGGCGATCGTCGACCAGCACGAGTGGCCCTGGGGGTACGCCCCGCTCCACCGTCACCTCGCCCTGGCCGTGGACTGCGGCGAGTTGTCCCCGCCGGTCCCTTCCGAACACGCGTGAAATGGGCCGAGCCGACGTCGTCAGAGTCGGCCTGCGCAGGTGTTCGGATTGTTTTTTCTTGACACTACTCCATACGGCCAATACAGTTGAGACGCTCTGGGCCGCCCCGCGACCGACCGCGCCCCGTGGAGATCGCCATCGTGACGAAAAAAGAGATTGTGAAGAGAATCTCCGAGGACATCGGGCTTACGCAGCTCAAAACCAAGGACATCGTCCAGCGCACCCTGGACGCCATCATCCAGACTCTTGTCACCGAGGGCCGGATCGAGCTGCGGAATTTCGGCGTTTTCGAGGTTAAGCGTCGGGCTCCCCGCAAGGCGCGCAACCCTCGCACCGGCGACAAGGTGTACGTCCCCTCCAAGAACGTCGTCACCTTCAAGCCGGGCAAAGAGATGGAAGAATTGGTGCGAAAGATGAATCCGGACAATCTTCCCCTGTTGGAAGAAGGTGCGGATGCCGATCTAGAAGGCAACGGAACCGTCGAACCGGTTTCCGAGCCCCAGGCGCGTAGCTCGAAGGAGTGAGGCCAACGCCTCCCGCCCCCGTCGCACGCGTCGTCCATTCCTCCCTCGTTTCACGCGGGTTTGGGGAATTCCAGGACGATCCAGGGTCTCGGAGCCGATGAACGGTACCAGGGTGGACTTACGGTCCCCCTCGACACTCTGAGCGAACGGGATGATAGGCTCGCCCCGCGGGAGGAACCCGGCGGCGAGCCCACGGATCAGAACCATGCAAGGATTGTGTGGAGCGACTGGTCCGCGCGTTACCGTAGGCGGGAGGATCCCGACATGCGAAAACTTCTGGCGGCCATGGCTATTCTGGTCGCCTCCCTCGCCCTTTTCGAGGGCTGTGCGCCGGTGCCGCTGCCACGGTATGCGGCCTATAAACCTCGGCGCGTGGAGCAACTCCTCAACGAGTCCGAGAACCTCCGCCAAGCGGGCGACGACTGGGAGCGCTTCTGGATGCTCGACCAGCCGTCGCACATGACGCCGTTCCGGACCCACGGCGGCCTTGGGCCCTGATCCAACGCCTGACCTCCTGAACGCAATCGCATAACCGAGGCCGACTCCTCCAACCGGGGGAGTCGGCCTCGGTCGCGCGCGGATCAGGGAGCCAAATGCCTACGGAAAAACTGGCCAACCTGCTCTACATAGTTCTCCGGGTCGGTCTCATAGGCTTTGACGTGTTCGACGCCGGGCAAGATCGTGGTCGCGCAAGCCGCCCCAAGAGATCGGCTCAGTGAAAGGGCCTGTTCAACGGGGACGATCGAGTCCGACTCGCCGTGGATCAGAAACACCGGCCGGTTCCCCCATGCCGACGCCGCCTCGGTCGGGACGAGTTCTTCCGCACGAAGGCCGTACAGCATTCGTGCGCAGGCGAGGATTCCCGGGTTGAACCATCGGGGAAGTCCGCTGTGCAAGGGGAGTTGCGTGTCGAGCAGGCCGGGGAGGTCGCCGTAAGGGCTGTCCACCACGGCGGTCCGAATCGACGGATTGTCGGCCGCCTCCAGGAGCAGCGTCGCGGCTCCCATCGAGTAGCCCAGCCAGCCGATCCGGTTCTCGGCGTATCCCATGCGCCGGGCCCATGCGAGAACGGCCCGTAAATCCAGGCGCTCTTGAATTCCCAGAGTCAGCCGCGACGGGTCGCTTTCGCCGTGGCCGCGGAAGTCGAAGAGCAAGACGTCGAATCCCAGCGTGTGGAGATCGCGGCCGAGTTCGGCCACCTCCAGTCGGCTGTTCCACATCCCATGGACGAGCACGATCAACGGCTGCCGCTCGCCCGACGTCAACCGCCAGCCGCGCAAGGTGAGGCCGTCCTGGGTTCGAGTCGACCAGGGTTCGGCGTCGTCGCTGAGTCGGCAGACGTCGACGTCCAGAAGGTGATTCGTCGGTCTCGTCAGCCGCTCGGCCGTGATCCAGCAGATCGATATGTAGAGACTGATCAGGAGTAGCACCGTTGCGGGGACCACGGTGACGAAGATTCGTCTCCGCAAGCTCTTCGCCGTCGCCATATCAGTCCCTCCGTGCATGACTCCGGTCTGAGGGTGCGACGCGGGCCGACTCGCGCTTAAGCCTAACGGCGACACAACTTGCAAGCCAGGCGAATCCATCGGCGCCAGGCTCGTGGGGGCGTCGCAGTTCGGATTCCCGGACTTCCAGAAATCGGGTACGTTTCCACCCTCACTTCGCGAGGCGTCGTCACGCCCGGTGCATTTATATCAAGGCCTACAACTCCGACGACCGATGATGACGGTGGTCGACGCAATGCGATGGGACTTGGTGGACGCCGAGGAGCAGGAGGCGGGCATGGCGCTGATCGAATCGGAATTGGTTCATGCAACGGCTATCATCGACCCTGAGGCCGTCCTCGCGCCGGACGTCCAGGTCGGCCCCTACGCCATAATCGAGGGGCCTGTCCGCATCGGAGCCGGATGCGTCATCGAGGCCCACGCCTGTCTCAGCGGGCCGTTGACGATGGGGCGGAACAACTTTGTGGGGCATGGCGCCGTGCTGGGCAAGAGCCCTCAGCATCGCGGTTACCGCGACGAGCCCACGAGTGTCCGGATTGGTAGCCACAACGTCTTCCGCGAATTCGTCACGGTTCACCGCGGCACGGTGCAGGGGAATGGCCAGACGATCATCGGCGACCATAACCTGTTCATGTGCAGTTCCCACCTTGGCCACGACGTCCAGGTCGCCGACGGTTGCACGATCGTCAACAATGCGCTGATCGCGGGGCACGCGGTTCTGTTCGACGCCTGCATCCTGTCCGGCAACACGGCCGTCCAGCAGCGAGTTCGCGTGGGACGCCTGGCGATGCTCGGCGGGATGGGGGCCTCCTCGAAGGACATCCCTCCCTTCGTGCTCCAGCAGGGCTACAACTGCGTGACCGGGCTCAACCTTGTGGGGCTCCGTCGCGCCGGGGTCACGAATCAGGCGATCAACGCCCTTCGGCAGGCCTACCGGATCCTCTATCGCGAGGGACGCCCGATCTCCGCGGCCCTGGAGCGAATCGGCCAGGACCTTGGCGAGTTCGCCGAGGTCGCCGAGTTCGTCGAGTTCATCCGCGAATCCAAAATCGGGATCAACCCGGCTCGCTCCAGCGATCGCGAGAACTACGACGTCAGTTGACTCCGCCCGTCGGCCGTCGCCGCGGCCGTTCGGCCTCGCCGGGGGCCTGACTGGACTCGATCCGGCTTCGGATTCGGGCGAGCTCCTGGTCATCCAGCTCGCCCTCGAGTCGGGCTTGCTGGAAGGCCTCCATCAGCTCGTCCTTGGTGGCCGGATCGAGTTCCTCGTGGGCTTCCTCCCACGAGCGATAGGCCCAGACGGCGGCGACTGCCATCGCCACCACCAGTCCCGCCAGCCCCGCGTAGTAGTAGGACGGGGTCGCGGCTTGCGTCCCTAAAGTCGACGCCGCAAGAATCCAGTTGGCCACGGCCTTTCCTCCTCGTCGAGATCAGCTTGCGCCGACCTGGGCGGTCGATCTTCCTGTTTCGAGGAATCACCCCTGCTTGTCCAGCCGGCGAGTCCGATTATACTAGAGAGAAGCCCTGGCGCGGGGGCCCTTGCGCCTCACGCGGGGTTCGACTCCGGCCTGGTCCGGCCGTTGGTCGATTACGGAACTTCAGGAAGAGGATTCGCACGGTCCGTCGACCCGAAGGAATAGAGGTGCCCCATGGTTCACCCTCGACATCGCCGGTTCGCCCTGCTGCTCCTGGTGTTGGGGGCGGCTCTCGTCCCCACGTCAACCCGAGCGCAGAGCACCTTCGGAAACATCTCGGCCGACCCGTTCGCATTCTACTACGCCTACTATCTGCCCAACCAGCAGATGCAGGCGATGAGGCCTCGCCCCGACGACTCCATCAACCAGGCGGTCCAGCAGCGCCAGTACTACGCTGCCTCGCAAAAGCCGTCGCTCTACGATCCGATCTCTCCGTATACCTCGGAGCCCTACGACCCGACCAAGCCCTACTCTCGCGACAAGAGCAGGGAACGGGTCGCGAATCCCTACCGGTTCGCCACCAATCCGTCGAACGCCAACGGGACTGGGCCGTCGCTCTACTATGGTAGGGCCTCGCAGTATTTCCCCACGATGCGAGCGGGTTTCGGTCCGAATTCAAGCGTCCCGTCCGGCTCCCGTCGTCTTGGCGGCGGTGGACGCCCTCAGGTCTCCGGGTTCAGTGCGATCCCCGGCGGCGCTGGGGCCACCAACGCGGGCATGGGCGGCATGGGTGGGTTCGGCGGCATGGGCGGCGGGATGGGCTTCCCAGGCTGACGGCCTGGGGCGCCGTGGACGACGCCTTTCGCATCTGAGAGCCGCAGCATGAGTTCAGGCCATGACCAGCAACGCCTACGGCCCGAAGACCGGGCCAACCTCGTCGCGTACATCGACGGCGAGTTGACGGAAGCCGAGTCTCGCAACCTCTCGACCAAGCTGACGCACAGTCCGACCGCTCGGCGAGAGGTTGACCTGCTCAAGAAGACCTGGGACGCTCTCGACAAATTGGAGCGGCCCCAGGTCTCTGAGCAGTTCCACGATCGAACGCTCACGTACATTCGGTCCCTCGAAGTCAAGAAGGCGACGCGTTTCGCGCCCCTTGCGGCGCCAGCCGCCGCCATCCTGAAGTTGGCGGCGTGCGTCCTGCTCGCCGGAGCGGCTGGGGTTGGCGGCTATCTCGCGGCGTGCAATCTGTGGCCCGATCCTGACGCCCGAGTGATTCGCGACTTGACGCTGGCCGAGCACCTGGACGAATACCTGGAGGTCGGTGGTTTCGAGATGCTCGACGCCCTCAAGAACTCTCCCGATTTCGGCACCAACCGCGCGAGTGTTCCATGAGCGGCGAAGCCAGGGATTCCATCCCGTTCCGTCTCGCTGCAATGGCTCTGGGCTTCGTTGTGGTGGTGCTCGTGGGGGCGTCGAACCTTGAGCTTGATCGCTCGTGGTTTTTGCGCAAGTCCCCGGCCGAGCGTGATCGGCTTCGCGAATCTCTTCGTCGCTTCGACATGATGCTGAACAACGACGAGCAACGCGCCGTCCGCTCGATCGATGAACGGCTCAACAATCTGCCCGAAGACGAGCGCGACGATTATCTGATCGTCCTTCGCCGCTACCACAACTGGTTGAAGAGCCTCCCTGAACGCGACCGAGACGCCCTGCTGGCCATGCCCGCGGACGTGCGGCTCAAGCGAATCCAGGAGCTGACGGCCAAGTATCCACCTCCCGGCGGCGGCTCAAACGCGTCGCTGGACTTCATCCAGATCGGCGGCACCGGTGCGTTCGAGGTGGCGGCGCTCTGCAAGGTCTGGCTGTCGTTGAATGCGACCGAGCGCGCTCGAATCGACGGGATGACCGCGGGGGTCCGTAAGGACGAACTCATCAAGAAGCGGAAAGAACTCAAGATCCCTCGGGAATTGAAGCCCGCCGACTTCGACGAGGACCACTGGATCGCCGAGACCGAGACGCGCTTCCGCGAACTTCGCGGCTTGAACGTCGGTCCCAAGGACTGGTTGAGCAAGATCGAGAGCAAACTCGAGCAGGCCGAGGCCAACACGCCTGAGAACACCACGCGGCCCCGGCCCTATCTCCACCGGTTCGCCGTCAACCTGTACGTCCAGGAACACAAGCTCCAACACCCGGTGGATCCGACTCGACTGGCGCAGTTCTTCGACGCCGTTCCGCCATGGATCCGTTCGACGTTCGTTCCCTTCTCCGGAGACGACGTCCGCCGTCGGCTGTCCATCCTCTACCGGATCCTCTATCCGTATCCCGAGGAATTCCGCGCGCTCGGTCCGCCCCAGCCGGTGCAGCCGCCGAAGCCTTCGACGCCGGCCACGCAGTCCAAGGCGGCGCCTACGCCGCCGCCGGCTCCCAAACCGGCCAACCAGGCTCCTTTCTAACGCCATGCAAGCTGATTTGGAGACCGGCGATCCTGACATGCTCTGGATGACGCGGGCCGTGCGCGAGGCGGTTCGCGGTCGGGGGGCCGTCGAGCCTAACCCGATGGTCGGGGCCGCCGTGGTCCGCGACGGGCAGTTGGTCTCCGTTGGACATCATCGCCGGTTCGGGGGGCCACATGCGGAAGTCGATGCGCTGGAGGAGGCCGGCGCAGCGGCGCGGGGAGCGACGCTCTACGTCACTCTCGAACCTTGCTGCCATCAGGGTAAGACGCCTCCTTGTACGGACGCGATCCTCCGCGCCGGGATTGCACGAGTCGTCGCCGCTCATCGAGATCCCTTCCCGAAGGTCGCCGGCGGTGGATTCGCCCGTCTACGCGACGCCGGCATTGAGGTCAGGGTCGGTGTCGGTCAGGAACAGGCCATCGACCTGAATCGGCCCTATTTGAAGCGAGTGGTCACCGGCCTCCCCTACGTCATCGCCAAATGGGCCATGACGCTGGACGGAAAAACGGCCGTGGCCGGAGGCGACAGCCGCTGGATCTCCTCGGCGGAGTCACGGGCTCTGGTCCACAAGGTTCGCGGGTGTATGGACGCGATCCTCATCGGCGTCGGGACCGCGATCACCGACGACCCGCAACTGACCGTCCGTCCGCCCGGCCCGAGGACTCCGACGCGAATCGTTCTCGACTCCCACTGTCGGCTTCCCGTCGACTCGGTCCTCGTCCGCACCGCTCGCGAGACGCCCACGCTCGTCGTAACCGGGGCTTCGGCCGACGTTGAGGCGATCGACCGACTCCGCGGCCTGGGATGCGAGGTGCTTTCGTTCCCCAACGTCGAGCGTCCGCCCGTGGGTGAACTTCTCGCCGAACTTGGCTCACGAGGAATGACGAACGTCCTCGTCGAGGGGGGAGGGACCGTCATGGGGGCGTTCTTCGAGGCGGGAGCGGTCGACGAGGTGGACGTGTTCATCGCGCCCTTGATCGAGGGAGGCGATCACCCCCGGACCGCGGTTCGAGGCGTGGGACGCACCTTGATGGAGCAGGCCATGCGCCTGAACAACGTCCGAAGGACGATCACAACCCCTGACGTTCGCATCCAGGGGGAAACTCATGCCGTCTGGCGGGATGAGGTCCAAAGGATTCTGGGGAGTCCGCCAGAAGGCGAGGCCAAGCCGGCTTGACCCCGATAGGGGATAAGCCCTAGAATCTCCAAAGGCGATGGCATGGATTTTGCCAAAGTGTCGGGTCAGTCTTCTCTCGGAGATGCACCTCGTGGATTCCTCACGAAACGGGCATCCCAATGCGAAGCCGGCCCCGAAGGCCGTGGTCGGTCGCGTAAGCCTTTACCTTCGTCAGCTTGAGACGCTCCAGCGTCAGGGGCAGACGAAGACATCCAGCGACCAGCTCGGCGAGCCGTTCGGAATCAAGAACGCCCAGGTTCGGAAGGATCTCGCATTCTTCGGCCAGTTTGGGCGGCCCGGCATCGGCTACCACATCGACGACCTCATCCTCGTTCTGCGTAGGATTCTGGGGGTCGACAAGGACTGGCCTCTGCTGCTGGTGGGGCTCGGCAATCTCGGCCGGGCGCTGCTGCGTTACCGGGGCTTTCAGTCCCGGCGCTTCCACATCGTCGCGATCTTCGACTCCGACCCGAAGAAGATCGGTCAGACTCACCAGGGGATCGTCGTCGAGCCGCTGGACGCCATCCGCAAAAGCGTTGCCACGCATAAGGCCGCGCTCGCGCTTCTCTGCGTTCCGGCCGATTCCGCGCAGCGCGTGGCGGAGTTGATGATCGCCGCCGGGGTGCGCGGCATCCTCAATTTCGCACCGGTACCTCTGGCCGTTCCGCCTCACGTGAGCGTGGTCGCCGTGGATCTGAGCATCCAGCTCGAGAACCTGGCCTACAAGGTTCAGGGCTCGCTCGACGGCGTCTCGTGGGCGGGATGAGGTCGCCGCGGCGACCGACTCGTCTTCCCGAACGCCTCGGCCGTCGCTAGAATGCCTGGACGATTACCCGGTGGTGAAACGGTATCACAACAGGTTTTGGTCCTGTTTTTCCAGGTTCGAATCCTGGCCGGGTAGCTTCTTCACGGCGATCGCACCTCCGCCAGGAGGGCCGTGAGTTGGTCGAAGTCGACCGGTTTGGTGAAGTGATGATCGAAGCCCGCCTGCCGGGCGCGTGTGCGATCGGTCTCTTGCCCATAGCCGGTGACGGCGATGAGCGTGACGGCCTTGCACCCTTGGTCCTCACGGAGCTTGCCGGCGACTTCGTAGCCGTTCATGCCCGGGAGGCCGATGTCGAGCAGCACGACGTCGGGCTGACGCTCGCGCGCCGTCGCCACCGCCGCCGGGCCGTCGCCGGCGACGACCACTTCATATCCGTGAAGTTGGAGTAGACGCGACATTCCCCAGGCTGTGTCGGCGTTGTCGTCGACGACCAGAACGACCAACCCGCCCCGATTGACGCCGGACGGAGCCTCGCCGTTCGACGTGATCGACTCGGGAGTATTCTGGGAGAGGGGGAGTCGAATCGTGAACGTACTGCCGTGACCCAGTCCTGGACTCTCCGCCTCAATCGTCCCGCCGTGTAATTCGACGAGCGATTTGACGAGCGTCAGGCCGATTCCCAGGCCTCCCTCGGATCGCGCGATCGAGCGGTCTCCCTGCGCGAACAACTCGAACATCCGCGGAAGCTGTTCGGGAGCGATGCCAAGGCCGGTGTCCTTCACTCGGATGACGAGTTCCGGCGTCTCGACTTGCGTCGAGAGGCGGATCTGCGAACCATCCTCGGAATACTTGGCGGCGTTGGTCAGGAGATTGACGACGATCTGTTCAAGTCGGGTCGCATCAACGTCGACCTGGGCGTCGCCGTGCGCCATCTCGACTTTCAGGACGTGTCCTCGTTCCTCGACCAGCGGCGCAACCGCCGCCAGTGCCTGATTCAGAATCGGCTCCGGATTCAGGGTCTGCTTTTGCACGCGGATCTTGCCGTGGTTGATCCGCGAGACGTCCAACAAATCGTCGATCAGGCGTGAGAACGTTTTCATTTGGTTCTCAATCACCTGCCGGGCCCACTCGTGGTGTTCCAGACGGTCGCTGCGCTTCCAG
The DNA here is from genome assembly GCF_011065895.1 of Paludisphaera rhizosphaerae. Classification (NCBI taxonomy): domain Bacteria; kingdom Pseudomonadati; phylum Planctomycetota; class Planctomycetia; order Isosphaerales; family Isosphaeraceae; genus Paludisphaera; species Paludisphaera rhizosphaerae. The sequence goes on from NZ_JAALCR010000015.1 coordinate 58,281, forward strand.
ACCTGAACGGCGTTCGAGGTCGCGGAGAGGGGGTTCCTCAACTCGTGGGCGAGCATCGCCAGGAACTCGTCCTTGAGTCGGTCGGCGTTCTTGAGAGCCGCGGCGTGCAGGCGCGTTTCCGCGAGCAAGCGGGCGTTCTCCGTGAGTGCGGCCTTCAATTCGTCCCGTTGGCGGGCCAACTCGAAGAAGACGTCGACCTTGCTTCGTAAGACGTCGGGCTCCAGAGGCTTTCCCAGGAAGTCGACGGCTCCCGCCCCATAGCCGCGGAATCGTCGCTTCTGGTCCGCGACCCCGGCCGTGAGGAAGATGATCGGTACGCGCCGCGTTCGCTCGGCCCCACGCATCAGTTCGGCCAGTTCGAAGCCGTCCATCCCTGGCATCTGAACGTCCACCAGGGCCAGCGCCACCTCGTGTTTCAGGAGAAGTTCCAGGGCTTCGGCGCCGGATCGGGCCGACAGGAGGACGAGACCGTCACGGCGCAGCAAGGCTTCAAGGGCCGTGAGATTCTCCTCACGGTCGTCGACCATCAGGAAGTAGACCGGGGCGTGGGACGCGTCGTTCATCTCGATTCCACCATATCACGAAGGGCCGCGGCGATCTCCGCGAGGTCGAGCGCGAGAGCCTTGGGGCATGCGGCCAGTGCGGACGTCGGCATGGTCTGGGCGAGGGCGGTGTCCGGGCGCTGCACCATGCCGACGCCTCCGGCGTTCATGATCGCTCGCAAACCGCGTGCGCCGTCGCTGTTCGCGCCGGAGAGAATCACCCCCGCCAACCCGGGGCCGTAGGTTTCCGCCGCGGTCTCGAACAGCACGTCGATCGAGGGGCGTGAGAAGAGGACGGGCTCCTCGCCGGAGAGCGACAGCCGGCGGTCGGGCTCGACCATAAGATGATAGTCAGGAGGCGCGAGGTAAACGGTTCCAGGCTCGGCGGGTTCCTTGTCCTCGGCCTCTCGGACGCTCAATCGACAGCGGTCTCCCAGGAGACCGGCCATGAGGCTCTTGCGGTCGGGAGGAAGGTGGACGACCACGAGAATGGGGAGAGGGAAATCGGGCGGCAGAGCCGGCAGCACGACCGACAAGGCCTCCAACGCGCCGGCCGACGCTCCGACCGCCACGGCCTCAAGCTGCGGTCGAGTCATCGGTCGCCTCGCTTCCGGTAGATCCGCTCTTCTCGGTCGAATTCCTCGAAGGACTCGGCGTGCTCGGTGAACCTCAGACTCTCTCTGGCGCCGAGGCCCAGAAATCCCTTGTGAGACAGCGAGTCGTGGAACAGGCCGATCGCTCGGTTTTGAAGCTCGCGGTCGAAGTAGATGAGGACGTTTCGACAGGAGACGAACTGAACCTCGGCGAACACCTCGTCCGCCGCGAGGCTGTGGTCCGAGAAGACGGCTCGCCGGCGCAGGCTCTTGTCGAACACGGCTCCGCCGTAAGCCGCCGTATAGTAGTCGGACAGCGACGACTTGCCGCCCGACTTGCGATGGTTCTCCGTGAACAGCGGGATGCGATCGAGATCGTAGACCCCGGCCTCGGCCTTGCGGAGCGCCTCGGGATTGATGTCCGTGCCGTAGATCATCGTCCGATCCTCGACTCCCTCCTCACGGAACAGGATCGCCAGCGAATAAACCTCCTCGCCGGTCGAGCACCCCGCAACCCAGACCTTCAGCGAGGGGTAGGTCCTGAGGTAAGGAACGACCTGCTCCCGGACGGCCCGAAAGTACGCGGGGTCCCGGAATAACTCGCTGACCTGGACCGTCAGGTACGAGAGCAAGGTGGGAAAGACCGACGAGTCGTGCAGAACGCAGTCCTGCAATTGAGAGAACGTTCGACACCCGAGTCGCTCGCGCGCCTGCCGGAGGCGACGCCTGAGCGAAGCGATCGAATAGCCCCGGAAGTCGTAATGATACTTCCGTAGGACGGCTTCTAACAGGAGCCGAAACTCAATGTCCTCAACAGTTTCAGGCACGATCAGCGGCCTTCCTCGCCGAATAGCAGTCCCTTGATTCAACCTCGATCCGATCCAAAGGACCCTGGTGGTCAGCTACGGATCGGGACGACCGCTTGCTGAAGTCCCCCTGTTACGTGGACCACCTTCCGGGCGTCGATGAAAACGTTGATCTCGCTTCGGATTCCGAACTCCTCGAAGTAGATTCCGGGCTCGATCGAGAAACACGTCCGAGGAAGGACCAGTCGCTCCTCGTGGGTTTCTAGGTTATCCATATGCGCCCCATTGCCGTGGACCTCCTGCCCGATGCTGTGCCCTGTCCGGTGCGTAAAGTGCGATTCGTAGCCGGCTTGCTGAATGACCGAACGGGCGGCGTCGTCGACCTCGAAGCTCTGGAGCGGTCGACCTGCGGCGTAAGCCTCTCGTACGCAGGCCACGGCCGCGTCACGGGAGTCGGCGACGATCCGGAAGATCGCTTCGTATTTCTCAGGGACAGTTGATCCAACGAACCCCACGCGGGTCAAGTCGCTGTAGATCGATCGAGGCTTCTTAAGCTTGCCCCAGAGATCGATCAGAACGAAATCACCCTCTCGGATGACTCCATCGCCGCCAGCGCCAGGCTCGTAGTGAGGGTCGCCGCTGTGGGGACCGACCGAGACATTGGGGGGGCTGTATGTGGTCAGGTCATTCTTTTCGAAGTGGTCGAGGATCGCCGCCTGCACCTCGGTTTCACGAACCGTCCCGCCATTTCGCGTCCTGTCGGCGATAAATCTCCAGGCGAGGTCGAACGAGGTGGTGGTCACCCTCTCCGCGTCGAGGTGCATCTGCAACTGTTCGTCATCCAGGGCCGCCTCATAGAGCTGAATCAGATCGCCCGAGGAAACGACATCGACACCTAGCTTGCGCACAGCTTCGATCGTACCGCCGTCAACCCTCGATATGTAAGGATTCGAAAGATCCGGCGCGTATTCCATGGCGATGCGACGATTGCGGCCGATCATGCTGGCCAGCCCCTCCTCCAGGCCGGCCCAGGATCGGTAGATGATCCGTTCGCCCGGAAGATGGTCCAGAGCCTTGGGCTCGATGGCATGCACCAGCTTTTGGGGTTCGCCGGAAGCTGGGATTAGATAGAAGAAGCGACGGGAGCCGGCGGGCTTGTCATCCAGTCCCAGAACGCGACGGGCCGGGCCGTTGAGTCCTCGAAAGTCATACATGAGCCAGGCATTGAAGCCGAATTCCTTGAGGCTCTCCTGGATCGACGGGAGATCGAACATGACAGGCTCCTGAGACGATGAAGTCGGCGAGACGAAACGGCTTGCAACTCACCCGGTCGTTCTTGGCCGTCACTCTAATGGATCAAAACCAGGCTCGCCAAGAGCCCTGAAGTTGATCGCATAGGACGAGCCAGGACGTGAAGTCGCCAGGCGTTGGTCCACCACTCGGTCGGAGCCCCATCACTCTGAAGAGGCGACCTGATATCGGGGAATCCCATACTGGCGCTGGGAGTCGCTGGTTTTTAGGTCTAATTAATGGGCGTTCGTTCAGGCCGGGAGAGCCGAGAAAATTGGGCAGGAAGTTCGCGATCGGAAGACTAACCGCGGTTATCCGCCTGACTCTTTTACAGTTCTGCTCACGAAGCGCGCACAGGAGAGTTCGCCAGAGTCGGTTCTCTTAATGAATTCGGTCGTCTTCAAACGAACAGAGCGTCCGATCCATGGGGATCGGACGCTCTTGGATTTTCAGGTCGATCAGGCTCTCAGGCCAGTCACTTGGCGAAGCGCTTCCGAAGGCCGAAGAGGCCGGCGGCGGCGACGCCGATCCCGGCCAGGGCGATCGAGCTCGGTTCGGGCACGGGAACAGCCAGCAGCGAGCCCGAGCCGGAGACCAGGCTGCCCGGATCGGTGGAGGTCGCCTGGAACTGCATCGTGAGGATCACGTCGGTGGGATCAAACCCAGCGATGGACGGAGCGATCTTACCCTTCAAGGTCAGGTAAAGGGTGGTCGAGGTGGCGCTGGTGATCGAGATGCTGGTGGACGTGAAGACGCCCTTGCCGTCGATCGTCAGGGTGTAGGGGCCGGCGCCAGGAGCGGTGAACGGGGAGGTTCCGGCGCTGACCGTCGTCGCCCCGGAGAAGAAGGTGCCGCTGGTGGCGGTCACCACGCCGCCGGTGGCACCGGTGACGGTGATCGGGCTCGTGGTGAAGTTGGACGAACTCATCGTGATGTTGGTGGTGAAGCTGAAGGCCAACTGACCGCTGATCAGCGCGGCCTGGCTGGACGAGCTGGCAGCAACCAGCAGGGCCGCGGCCATCAGCGTGCGGTGAAGCTTGAACACGCAAGGTCTCCTTTTGCTCTTCTCGAGGGTGACGGTCGGAAACGAGAACGAATCGACCTGCTATTCCGAACAAGTGACGTAAGCTAACGAATCGGGACATCGGAAGTCAAGTGTCTCGGCCCCATTCCTGGAGGGGGGCTGAGAGAGTCTCGTCGGGTGTTGATTCATGGAAACATTTCAGGCTCGACGAGTGGTTTCTGGGGTCTTCTCCGTCATACCGCCGCTTCGACTTCCGGCGGGAGACGCTGTCTCAAAATCGCATACGAACTGATTTGAGGACTGAGAGGGCCCCTGGGCGGCACAGCAAAAAGCGCGCCGTTCTCCTTTTGCTCAAGCTCTCCATGGCGGCCAACCAGTTTTACAATGCGTCACCTATATCGACGAAAGCGATTCGATCACCGTCGTTCTGAGACGCATTGCGTGGAGGAGCGAGCGGCTGGTTCCACTGATGAAGGCGCGTGGGGTCACCGTCCGAGTTAAGGGCCGCGCCGTGACTTGGTTTGCGGTCGGCATTCCTGCTCAGGGTGCCGTGGATGGCTTCCAACTCATTGAGCCAGGGGGAGACACACTCATCGGTGATGTGGCCGAATCCCTTTGAGCGGGCCGGCAGGCACGTGTCGACCGGAAAGAGTCGACCGGGGGGCAAGGGCGGACTGACAACCAGGGTTCGGCCGGGACATCCACGGCCATCGCATCCCTGGGCTGCAAGCTCAGGCTGACGTCTGGCTATCGCCGCTCCGCAGTACTCGGCCCGACCGACTGCCGAGTCTTGAGTTTCTGGCCGGAACCGCAGGCGGATGGAGAGGCCGCAGCAGGGATTCCAGAACAGGGAGGGGAAGAGTGGGGAAGGGGAAACTACCGGGGTGGGGACTCGAACCCCAGACCTGCGGATTATGAGTCCGCTGCTCGACTGAAGAGCGGCGGCTGTCAGATCCGCCGCTCTGACCGTCGTAGGGTACCGTGAGTTGATCACAACTCATTGCCTTACAACGGGTAACAGTCATGCGGCCTGTATCGATCACACGGTTTCGCGCCGAAATCGACACGCTCTACTCGCCCCCTCGGCGGGCCAAGGCGACGCGTAAGCAGATCGCCCAGGTTCTTCGGGAGTTCGCCGAGCTGCCGGGCGTCAAACGCACGTCCGACCTGAATCCGGCGACGATAGCCCGGTGGATGGACGCGCATCCCGGGCGGACCGTCGTGCGGACGAAGTCGCTGCTGGCCACTTTCCGAGCCGCGTGCAAGTACGCGGTCTCGCAGAACTACATCTCCACCAACCCGTTCGACTTCTGGAAGCCGAACGAGTGGATCCGCGACGACGCCGAAGACCGGCCCCGGTCGACTCGGCCCGTCCGGCACAAGTCGGCCGCCGACCTCGGTCGCGTCCTCGACCAGGCCGACCGCGAGGCTGTGCGGGGTTGGGAGCAACGTCGGCTGCAGGCGCTGGTGTACACCTATGCATTCACCGGCATGCGGGCCGGCGAGGCGATGCACCTGTACGTCTCGGAGATCGACCTCGACGCCCGGGTTTTGCAGATCGCGGCCAAGCCCGGTTGGCGGCCCAAGACGCTCAAGAGCGCCAAGCCGATCCCAATCGCCCCGCCGCTGGCCGAGGTCCTGGCGAACTGGCTCCCCCACACCGGATCGGCCTGGGCGTTCCCGACGCGCAAGCTCGACCGGCCCTGGACGACCGGCGGTCCCGGCTACCGTCCGCTCGACGCGGTCAAGGAACTGGGTCGGCGAGCCGGGGTCGAGGGGCTGACGATCCTGGGCTTCCGCAAGTCGATCGGCACCCTCGCGAAAGCGATGGGCATCAGCCAGCTCGAGCGGAAAGACCTGCTAAGGCATACCTCGGTCGAGACCGGGGATTACTACGACGAGGACGATCTCGACCTCCTCAAGGCGACGATCGCCAAGATCCATTACCCCCGCCATCAGGCGGGATGAACCGACGCGCGCCCCGGCCGGCCGCGCGTCGGCCGGGGCTCCCCTGACCACTCCAATCAGGAGACCCGGATATGAACAAAGCTATCCAGAGCGGGCCCGATTACAGCAGCGCCGACCTGACCCGGGCCGACTTCCGGGGCCGGGACCTGCGGGGGGCCACCTTCCGGGGCGCGTACCTCCGAGACGCCGACTTCCGGGGAGCGGACTGCCGGGGGGTCGACTTCCGCGGGGCGGACGTCTCCCGCGTCAGCTTCCAGGGGGCCGACCTCCGGGGGGCCAACTTCAACCAGGCCAGCCTCGTCGGGTCGAACTTCCGGGGGGCCGAGACCGCCGGGGCGGAGTTCCTGGGGGCCGACCTGGATCGGACCGCGTTCGATGCGGACGGGGCGAAAGGAGGTGCGGCTTGAACGCCCCGCCCCCGCCGCTCCCCCGCCTGCGTCCCGGCGACCGCGTGCGGTTCCGGAACGCCCGGTGGGGCGAGGACGCGAGTCTCGAATACGAGGTCCGCGACGTCCTCCCACCGGAGGGGGAGACCCGGCTGGCGAGGATAGCGCTTCCCTCGGCCCCGGAGGCCCCGGGCCGGTGGCAGTTGACCCAGCATCTCGTCCCCGTGGAGCCGGAGCCATGAGCCGGCCGTGGAAGCCGGCTCGGGAGCGGTCCGCCGCCTGGTGGGCCGTGATGAGCCCGGACGGTCGGACGCTGGGGATTTATTTCCACATGACTTACGTCGACGCCTGGGTTGATCGGCATCCGGACGTCTGGTGGCGGGTGGTGTTCTGGTTCCGGGGGGCTGTTCGCTCGCGTTGCGACGTGCGGTCGAAACCAGCCTGGGCCCGGGCCCCGAACGAGCAACCGAGGTGGCGGACGCTGAAGACGAGCGGGCGGAAGAAAGGGGGAGAAGATGGCGGCGGGATCGTATGAGCACGAACTGATGGACGAAGTCCGCGACGCGCGGCGGGCCGTGGCCAAGGCCCGGATCGCCGAGGCCGACGCGCGGACGGCGTTCCGCGAAGCCCAGGCCGAGCGGATGACGAAGGAGCGGGCCCTCGAGGAGATCCTCGACGCGATCGCAACCGGCGACACGGGCCGCGCTCTGTTCGACAGGGCCGCCCGCGACCGCGAGGTTCGCGAGGCCGAAGCGGACGCCCGCGAGGCCGCCCGCGACGTCATGGCGGCCAAGCCGCCGACGATCGAGGTGGGCGAGGACGCTTGGACGAGGACGCCGCTCAAGGCCGTGGTCAAGGGTGCCGACCTGGTCGCTCTGCTGAAGGGGAACGAGCTGCTGACGCTGGGCGATCTGTATGACGCCTGCAGTCTGTGCGGCGATCTGGCCGAGGCCCTCGAGGACCTGGCCCCGACGAACATCGCGGCGATCGACCACGACGTCCGGGCCTGGGTCGCCAAGCATCCGGGTTTCCCGCTCGACTGCCTGGCCCGGCCCGAACCGCCGCGGTCCGAACAGATCGACGACGAACTGCATGCGGCCCTCTATCCTGCCGGATTCGACCCCGGTTGGCTCAAGTGCCGATCGCGTGGAGGCCTCAGCAACGTCGAGGCCGCTCGCAAACTGGCCGACCTCTGGCCGGAGCGGGCCGACTTCCGGAGCGATACCGAGGACGGGCCCGGCCACACGGTCCGAGGCGGGGCCAAGCCGGCCTTCTGGCTGGGCGAGCTGGCCCCGGGGACGAACCCGCCGGCCGACCTCGAGGGGCCCGACCTGTACGACGCGATCCGCCGGATCCTCGAGCTGCCCAAGCTGTCGGCCGACGACGTCGACCCGATGGAGGCCGCCCAGGTCCGCGAGGAGCTGGGGGAAGCGGCTCCAGGCCCGGACCGCGTCGAGGGGGCCGTGGCGCTGGCGGTCTGCAACATCCGCAGCGATGTCTTCGACCGCCTGAAGCGCGGGGCGACCGACGCCCAGATCGCCGAGGTCCTGGTCAACCTTCCGGTCGCCCGCCGCGACCCCGAGAGCGGCCACGCCTGGGCGACCGCCGGCGGGCTCGACTTCGCCGTCTGGTTCGCCGAGGACGCGGCGGTCTGGCCCGACCGCCGCCACGCGACAGTCAAGGGCGACCAGCTCGTCGCGATGGTTCGCAAGGTCGCCAAGATCCCCCAACCCAAGGCCAAAAAAGCCGCCAAACCCAAGCCGTCGGAGGCCCGTCGATGATCGAGATCGGAGTCGGTTTCGCGTTGGCCGTGTTGGTCCTGGCCTGGCCGCGGCGGTCGTTCGACGGGCCGGCGGCGGCCGAGCGGTTCGTGATCGACGACGGGTCGCCGGGCGCGTACCACGCCCCGGGCCTGGCCCGCCGCGAGGTCCTCGCCGAAGCCCTCGCGTGGCTGGGCGAGAGGTTGTCCCTGGACGTCGTTCTCGTCGCCGGGGCGACGTCCTTCGTCCTGGTCGAGCTGGTGATCCTCCGGGGGATCAAAGAGGGCTGGTGGCGCGTGCTCTGGGACTTCGCCCAGACGGCCGGGATGGGCGACTACCAGGGCTGACAGGCCGCCCCGGGCGGGGCGATGGGGGAGGTGCAGGATGGCGGTGTCTCAGATGATCCGGTGCGACCGCTGCGGTCGCGCCCAGGTTTTCGAGGTCGATCCGTCCCCGCTGCTGGGGCCGGCAATCGCGGGTTACGCCGAGGCCAAGCGGGCCGGCTGGACCTGGTTCAACGGGGTGAGCGAGTTCTTGTGCCCGCCGTGCTCGACGGCCCCGGAGCCGCGGCGGACGCGAATGCGTCAGGCTCAGGGCTTCACGCTGATCGAGCTGCTGGTCGTCCTGGTGATCGTGGCGATCGTCGCGGCCGTCGCGCTGCCGGTCGTCCAAACGGCCTGGTCGGGGCGCAAGGTCGACTCGGCCGCCCAGGTCCTGCAGGGGGAGCTGGCGGCGGCTCGGGCCCGGGCGCAGGCCTCGCCGGGCGGGGTCGCCGGGATCCGGCTCTTGCCCGACCCGTCGTTCCCAATCGCCCGCCTCGCCGACGGCTCGGTCGATCCATCAGGAGTACTCGCATACGACCGGGTCGTCCCGCTGGTCGCGCCGCCCGGATACCAGGACGGCCGGGTTTCGATCCGCTCGAACTACCCGGCCGCGTTCGCCGCGATCCTGCCCGCGAATCGGCTGGTCCTCGAGCAACAGGTCGGGACCGATTACCGGAACCCCGACGGCTCGACGACGCGGATCCCGGTCCAGCCCACGAGCTGGGCCTGGAACGTCCGCGTGGGGGACCAGCTCGAGCTGCTGGGCCGGCGGTTCAACGTCGTGGGGCCCGTCGCGGTCGGACCTGCCCAGGGCAACGTCGAGTTGTTCGTGAACTACGACCCGGCCTGGTTGGCCGCGGCGAATCGCGGCGACGGCCCGGCCGAGTTCCTGCTCTTGTCGAACAACCTGGACGACGACGCCGACGGCTATCCGGACAACGGGGCGGACGGCCTCGACAACGACGTGGACGGCCTGGTCGACGAGGCCGACGAGTGGACGGAGACGGAGGTCTGGGGGCCGCTGCCGACCTCCTCGTTCGAGCTGCCGTACCTGATCCGCCGCCGGCCGGCGCCCGGACCGGGGACGTCGGGGGTCGCCCTGGCCGGGGCCGTGATCGACGCGACCGGCTACGCGGCGACGATCCCCGCGCGGTCGGTCCTGCCCGTCGATCCCTGGACGGGAGCGGTCGACCTGGTCGTCGACTGGACGGGGAGCTGGTCGCGGGCCCGGACCGTGGGCGTGCCGACGGCCGACGGCCTCAAATCGTCGTTTTGGCATCTGTGGATCGCCGACCGGGGCGACGTCTCGGCCCCGGCCTCGGCCGAGGGAACGGGCCGGCTCGTGACGATCGCGGCCCGGTCCGGGCGGGTCGTCGCCGGCGAGGCCGACGCCGCGAATCCCGTCGCCGCCCGCGCGACCAACGAAGGGAGGGGCCGTTGAAGCCTCGCAATCAGAAGGCGATCCGGGCGAAGGAGGCGGACGTCGACCTGGTCCGCGACCGATCCGGCCAGCCCCGCGTGCGGTTGTCGCTGAAGGTCGACGGCGTGGCCGAACCGGTCGCGAAATCCATGACCCGGCTCGAGGCCGTCCGGCTCATGACCAGGATCGGCGAGAAGGTCATGGAAATCGACGAAGGGGGGGGCCGTTGAGCGCGATGCATCGCTGGTTCTACGCGGCGGTCGGGGCCGTCGCCCTGGCCGTCGTCGCCGCGGCGATCGCCGTCGTCTGGCTGGCCGTCTTCCCCGCGATCCTGGCCGGCCGCGTGCTGCAGGCGCTGGAAGACGACGAACCCGGCTCGGACCGCCGGGCCCGTCCACCCGGACGGGTCGACCAGGCCCATTCGTGGAGGGCCTCCCGATGAGCGCCTTTCGCTACGGGAGGTTCAGGCTCGCGGGCCGGGACTTCGCCGGCGTCGGCGACGTCGTCAAGGCCTGCGAGGAGTACGCGGCCAAGGCCCGGCGGCCGTGGTCGGCCGGGCTGGTCGGGATCGTTGCCGACGACCAGGTCGGCGCGGGGGCGTCGGTCGTCCTGGCGAGGGCGACCGGGGCGGCGGATGGATCGGTGACGTTCGAGGACCTCGAGCCGGCGGAAGGGGAGGAGTTACCCAATGATGTTCATCACTGATGACATAGCCCGCGACTACGCCCGGAAGGTCGAGGCGATGCGTGCGAAGCAACGGGACGCCTGGGATTCGACGTTCCGAGGGCCTGAGAGGATTATTCGAACCCTGCGCCTCTTGAGCGAGGCGAAAACGCTGGAGCGGGAGGTCGACCGGCTGACCGAGGCCATGCTCGACGACCGGCCGGGCCTGTTCGAGGCGGAAGGGGGTGGGGATTGAGCCGGTCCCTCTTCGACGACAGTTTCCCACCCCCCGAACCCGAGGGCCTCGGCAAGGTCGAGATCGGCGTCGAGACGATGGCCGACGGCCGACGGGTGATGACGGTGAAGACCTCGGCGGGGGAGGGCGAGGTCCTGGCGGCTGTCGTCGCTCGGCTGACCGAAAAGGGGTCCGTCGACCTCGCGAACGCGATCGCCCGGGCACAGTTCCTGGCCTGGCCGATGGTCAAGGGCTGATCGATGGGCGTGATGAAGCGGCTTCATCGGCGCTGGGTGGAGGGCTATCGCTTCGGCGTGCGCCAGGCCGAGCTGCTCGGCATCGGGGGAGCCGCTTACGAAGCCGTCCTCAGATTCGAGAAGGCCATGCAAGAGGCCGAGTACGTCGCCGCCGGGCTGGGGCCCTCGCCGCGCAGATTGTCGCCCGAGGAGGTCGAGGCCGAGAAGGAGGCCAAGCGGGAGATGTCCGAGGCCCGGCGCGAGGCGCTGGCCGAACGCGAGGCGATCCAGGCAGTCGAGCGCGAAGAGGACGAGAGGATCCGCCGCGAGGAGGAAGCCTTGAAGCCGAAGACGTTCGCCCCGCCGCCGCCCGATTTCGAGCGTTCGATTCCGGAGGTCGTCGAGGCCTCGATCGAACACCAGGGCCTCGCCTCGCCCTGGCCGACGATGGCGAACCTCTACCGCCGCGACAAGCAATCCCAGGCCTACCAGCGCGAGGGGAAGATCGGCCCGGGCCTGGCCGAGCTGCGGGAACGGAGCGGACCGCCCGAGCCGCCCGCCGTCCCGACCGGCTGGTACCAGATCAACGGCGATTCGTTCTGCCGGGTCGGGTCGGGCCCGTTTCCGGAATACCGGCCGCCGGGCCTGGTCTGGCGGCTGTACTGGACGCACCCCAAGCCCGACGACGTGCCCTGGGAGGACGAGATTATTCCTTCGGCCCCGCCGGTTATTCCGGATCGGGCCGAGATTATTCCGCCGCGCGTCGACGCGGCCGAGCCGACGCCGCCCCGGCCGACGGGCGGGAAACTCAAACAAGGGAGTCTGTTTTGATGTCAGAGGACGAGATGGGAATCAATGTCTTCAAGCCGTTCCGGTTTAAGAGGGCCGTCCGCGACTTCTCCGGCGGCATCCGCGTCGTCCTCCAGTGGAACGATGACGGGACGACGGTGTTCATCTTCGACGAGGATGGCCCCGCATCGGTCCACCACTTCCACGCGGCCGAGTTTGCGGAACTGGCCCGGATCGTCGCCACGGCCGCGGTCGACGGCGACGGCGAGCCGGACGCCCACGAGAAGACTCCCTACCTTCCCGGGGCGTGCCGAGTCTGCGGCTGCACCTGGGACAACCCGTGTCCCGACGGGTGCTGCTGGATCACGGATGATCTCTGCTCTGAGTGCGCGGAAGGGGGTGGGGATTGAGCCGACGTCCGACCATCCGCCCCAAGTCCGCCGTCGAGGTCGCCGCCGCCGTCAAACGCGAGGTCGCCGCCGCAGGGGAGAGCTTCGCCGATCTGGCCGAAGTCGTCGAGTACGCGGTGAACCGAGCCTACGCGGAGGGCGTGCTAAACGCCTATGAGGATCTTATCCCGGAGCTGCGGAACTACGTCCATCATGCGAATCACGGGCTCTCCTGCGTTCGGGCCGTCGTCGGTCGCGATAGGACTGGAGCCTTGTCGGAGAATCCCTCATGAGTCGCCGCGCGTGCCGTTGGCCTGGTTGCTCGAAGATGGTCCCGGTCTACAAATGGGGTTGCCGTCGACACTGGTACCGGCTCCCCAAGGCGATCCGCGACCGCATCTGGGCAAACTATCGCCAGGGACAGGAGACGGACCTCCGGATTACGCGGGAATACGCCTTGGCCGACCGCGAGGCGCGGGAATGGGCGGTCCGTTACGAGGCAGAGAAGGCGACCGCCCGGAGCCTGTTCGACGCGAGAAGGAGGTGGGGAATGACGCCGGAGCATGACGACGAACAGCAGACCTACACCGAGTATTACATCGTCCTCTCCTGGGTGGAGGACATCCAGGCGGTCCGGTACGAGGCGGCCGACGAAAACCCGATTGTCGCGCTGGCCAGGTCGCCGGAAGATCGGCCCCGGAGGGTCTTCAACGTCTGCGGCGAGGACCCGGGCACGGCGATCGTGCAATGGCTCGTGTCCCTGGGCTGCGGGGTCCAGAAGGCGAACGACCTCGCCAATGCAATCGGCGTGCAGATCCACGGCACCGACTGCGACTGGTGAAAGGAGGATCGGTTGAACACGCAAGCGAATGACGACGACGGCCTGCGAATGATCCCGACGCGCGAGGTCCTCGACGTCGACGGGGTCGAGTGTCGACGGTGGATCGGGACGACGCCGGACGGCGGGTCCGTGGAGCTGTTCGTGCATCGGGTGGGGACCGGCGATCCCCGGGCCGAGGCCTGGCTCGACGCGCGATTGAGTCCGTCGCCGACGCGGCCGCCCGAATCGCTTTCGAGCTGGATACTCCTCGATGTCGACGACCTCGCCAAAAGCGTTGTGGAGACGGCCGAGCGGAATTTCCGGAACCCGAACCGCTCGCCCCTTCAACGTCAGTGCGACGAGCTGGTCCTCCACGCCGCCCGCGGGGGAGAGGTGGGGCTGGCGACATGCCTCCAGTTCCTGCAGTCCCTGCGGGTCCTCGGGGCCATGAGCCAGACGGCCCAAGTCCTTTTCACTCTCTCGCACGAAGTCGCGGCAATGCGGGCCGAGCGGTCGCGGGCGATTCGTGAGGACCTCGACTTTCGAAACGACGTCGGCCCCGGTGGGGATGACACCGGGGCCGACGTCTGACGTTTCTGGCAAGCAACCAAACCGCGTCCGGGAAGCAGCGGTTTGATCGGCTGGATCCGGCCGTCGCCTTGAGGGAACCCGCCTTCCATGGCGGTCGACGGCCTTTGTGAGAAGGAATCCCCCCTGCTCTATCTTGCCGGACCGGCCTGCCCGCCGGACCGGCCTATCTTGCCCAGGAGTGAAACACCTTGAATAAGCGAGACTACCGCAACGCCGCCCGCCTTGCCAACCTCTCCCCCGCCGAGCTGGCCGACTTCAAGAGTGGGATGACCGCCGAGGCCGAGCGGATCGCGGCGCGTCGGGCCGCGAAGGGGTTGCCGCCGGTGATCGACAACGGGCCGCCGCTCGAGGACCTGCTGGCCGACCTGGTCGGGGGATTCGGCCGGCGGTCGTCAGCCTCTCCGCGATCCGCGCGAGCGGGCGCCGCCAGGCGATAGGGGGCCGGAACCTCCGAACATCGTCGCGACATGCGTCGATGATGAACGTACGACCCGGGGCGACGACCGCCCCGGGGATCCTCGGAATCCTGGAATCCGGAGGCGGCGGAACATGGCGCGGGAATCGGCCCGGAGGCCTCGGTCGAAAGCGGTGTCGGCGCCGATCGCCGCCAAGGTCAAGATGTCGGCGAGCGTCCGCACCGAGACCTACATGCGGCTGGCGACCCACGCCCTCTGGATGGGGAAGACCCAGGGCGAGTTGATCGACGACCTGGTCGAGAGCGGTTGCCGCCGGTACCGGGTCCAGGACCTCGAATCCGCCAAGGATAAGGCCCCCACCGATCCCCCCCCCGAATCGTCCGATTCCGACGACGAGACCGCCGCCGCCTGACGATCGCGGGCGGCGAATCCACGGGGCGAGCCGGTTTTCCGGCCGCCCCGTTTCCGTTTCGAAGCCGGGCCCGGTTGATAGGGGAGAGGAGCCGTCGGCTACTTCGCCGGCCGGCGGCGGGTCTGGATCAGCTTGACGCCCAGGGCCTCGGCCAGGCGGTCGATCGACGGGCCCGACAACGCCTGATCGCCGGCGAGGAACCGCGTGAGGTTGCCACGGTTGATCCCGGCCTCCTCGGCCAGGGCGTACAGGCTGCGTTTCTCCGCGCGGAGGATTTCGCGGAGCTGGTCGGATATCAGGTTTCGGGACACGGTTCGCTCCTCGACAGCAATCGTCGGATGGTGGTGACGCCCCAGGCCTCGCCGCCGTTCTTGGGCTTGAGCCCCATGGCGAGCAGCTCGGCGGCGATCGCCCGAAGGGATAGGCCGTCGTCGCGGAGCGACCTGGTCAGTTCGACCACAGCCGCCTCGTCGGGGTCGACGACCAGGCCGACGCCGTCGTCGGTCGTCCGGAATCCGTAGGGGACCTGGCCGCACCGTTCGCCGTTCGACCGCTTCGACGCGAGCACGCCGTCCGTGCGCTCCCGGATCTTCGACAGCTCGAACTCCGCGAAGGCGTCTAGAATCCGCCTCATGAGCACGTTGATGGGGGAGTCGTCTTCCGTCCCCTCACCGGCTGCGGAGACGATCCTGGCCCCCCTGGACGTCACCTCGCGTTCGATCGACGCGCCGGTCCAGGCGTCCGTCCGGAAGATCCGGTCCCGCTTGGAAACGACCAGGCTGTCCCCCGGGCCGAGTGCGGCGATGGCCTGACGGAGGCCGGGGCGCTTCTTGAGCGGCTTCCCGCCCGACACCCCTTCATCCCGGATAACCGCCGCGACCGGCCAACCCTTGCGGCCGGCGAACTCCGTCGCGGCCTCTTCCTGGGCGCGCAGGGAGAGCCCCTTTTCGGCCTGCTCGTCCGTGCTGACCCGGAGGTAGACGACTGCGTTTCCTGGCATGGCGGCAAACTCAGGCGGGGAAGCGGCGGGACGGGGATTCCGCTGCGCCGGCGCAACGGGGTTGCACGTTGCGCCGGCGCAACAGGAACGAACGTCGAGACGTTGCGCCGGCGCGCCGGGCCGGGCGGGGTTTGGCGCGACGGCGGGGGGCCGCGCCTCACCGGTCGGTGCGGCGCGCCCCTCGCCTAGTAATTTGGACCGCCTGGGCTATCTCTGGCGAAGCGTGGGGTAAAATGGCGAGATGGCAAATCGCGGCCACCTGGATCGATCCTCATGAGCCCTTCAACAGCCCCGCCGCTCCCCTCCCAACCCGTCTCCATCTTCAACCCCGACGAACTCGCTCGGTTCGTCGACGGCTCGTCGCCCCCTCGCCGGCGAGCCGACCGCCGTCGGGTCCACCCGCCGCACCCGGCCCGCGTCGACCCCCGGCAGCCCGCCGCCGAAGGACCGCACTGGCGCCCGTACGGCCGAGTGAGGGCCGGGGCCGAGGTCAGTCGCCTGGAATTCGCGGTCTTCGACTCAACCCCGCCTGCAGGCGTCGACGCGGAGTGGGATCCGACCTCCCGCCGATGGGTGGCGATCCGCTTGATTGAAACGCAGCCGGCCGCGTAAGTTTCCCTGGCCGCAAAAAACCCGTAACCGCAACCAATTCCAAGGGTTGCGGTTGCATCGGCAGCTTTGCATATAACGGATACGGGGAAGAACAGGCGGCGGATTCGGGACCATAGTCTAGGTGTACGCCTCGTCTGATGCGAACGCCTCAGCCTCGGAGCCCGTCCGCGATGCAATCCCGGATCAACCACCTGTTTGCGGCGGCGGCCCTGTCCTGGGGCCTGATGTTCGACACGATCGTCCGCGTTGTCCAGTCGCCGCACTTCGACTCGATCGCCAAAGCGTGCTTTGGGGCGATCGTCGCCCTCTACACGACGGTCGTCGCTCGCAACGCGGGCAAGACTAAGCCGGCCCCGGCTCCAATCCCCCCGGCTCCGGATCCGATTCCCGAGACGCCGATCCCGCCGCCGACGATCGACTATGACGCTCTGGCCGAGGCGATCGCCCGCGTCCAGGCCCGCGACCGCCAGGCCCGATTCGACCCGGCCGACCGTCGAGTCCGTGAACTGGCCGCCGCCGAGCGCCACAGGATCGACGAGGCCGCTCGCGACCACGATCCGGGATCCCTCCGGGTCATCTATCACGACGACTCACGCTGAATCACCACCTGAAGGGGCCGGTGGGCTCGTCCTCCCCGACCCGCCGGCCCCGATCCGTCCCGACATACTCTTCGCGCGCCAGCGCAACGTAACGGGCCCCGGTCGTCGGACCAGGCCCCGCCAGCTCCCCGAGGGGACGGCGGCGCGACCGTGGACCGGCGGCCGGGGCTGAGATCGGCCTCGTTTAGGCTTTTAACCTAATGGCCTAAAGGGCCGAAAACCGGAGACCCCACCGTGGCCGATCCGCTCGTCGTCGACGTTCCGCCTGGGGAGTACGCACTCCCGGGGACCGATCGCATCCTCGTGATCGAGAAAGCCCACTGGAAGCCCCAGACGTCTCCCATCGCGCTCGTGACTCCCGCCGCCCCGACGCCGTCGACCGTATCGAGGGTCGGTTCCTGGCTGGTCAATGCGGCTCTCGCCGCGGCGGGGATCGCCGGCGGTTATTACCTGGGCCCGGCCGTGGCCGATAAGGTCCTCCCACCCGACCCGCCTCCGGTCGTCGTCCCGACCCAGTCGCACTCGCCGTCGGCTCCCGGCTACCGGCCGGCGATCTACGCCGAGCCGTCGCCCGCCGTCCCGTCGCCCCAGCTCCCGCGCTGAGGCGGCTTCCGCCCCGCCCGGAGACCCGCCGTGGCCGAATCCGACGATGCCCCGCCGGGGGTCCAGGGGGACGGTCCGTCCTGGGGTCGCCTCTCTCGCTCTGATTTGCTCGCGATGAATCGATCCCTCCGTCTCGGAGGATCGATCCCGCCCGACCTCTATCCCTGGCTGCTCAAACAGCTCAAGAACCTCGCCGACCCCGAGTACCTGCACCCGCCCAACAACAAGCCCGCGCCCGCCCGGACCCGGGTCGCCGCGATGAAGCTGCTCGGCGGCATGATCGGCCTGGGCGTCAAGCAACAGCAGGTCGACATCAACCTCTACAGAGCGGTCGGCCTCGACGACGATGCCGTCGGCTCGCCCGATCAGGAGGACGGAGACGCCCTCCGGGAAGCCCTTGAGTTCCTCCGAAACGTCGACAAAGGTACTGCAGGACCTGGGTAGCGCGTGGGGCGTGAAGCTTCCCAGCGTGGCCGTCTGCCGGGGCCATTCCGCCCCGCTGGACTTCCTCCGGGCCCAGTTCGTCGACCGGCCGCCGATCGTGGCCTGCCTGGGAGCCCGCGGCTCGGGCAAGTCGTTCGGCTCGGCGCTCTCATGCCATCTCGACTCGCTCGTCTATCCCGGGATCGGCAGCCGCATCCTCGGGGGATCGCTGGCCCAATCGGCCCAGATTCACGAGGCCCTCGGCAAGTTCGACGAGGCCCGGCCCGGACGCACACCATGGAAGCGGTACAACCGGGAATCGGTCGTGTACCGCAACGGCTCCAAGGTGGCGATCCTGGCTTGCTCGGCGAAGTCGGTCCGCGGCCCCCACGTCGCCGACCTCCGGCTCGATGAGGTCGACGAGATCGACAGCGCGCTCCGCGACGCCGCGATGGGCATGTCGATGGGCCTCAAGGGCGTGCCGGCGATGACGGTCCTCACGTCCACCTGGCACAAGCTGGGCGGACCCATGTCGGACATCGTCGAGCGGGGGCGGGCCGGCGAGTTCCCCCTGTTCACGATGTGCATCTGGGAGGTCCTCGAAACCTGCCCCGACGAACGGTCCGGGGCGAACCTCGAACGCTGCGACGAGTGCCCGCTCAAGCGCTGGTGCCACGAGGACCGCGACGAGCGGCCGGACGGCCTGCCCAAGGCCAAGCGGTCGGCCGGGCACTACCCGATCGACAGCCTGATCCAAAAGGTCCGGATGGTCTCGGCCCGCGTGTTCGGGGCCGACTACCTATGCACCGGGCCCAAGGCCGACGGCGTCTGGTTCAAGGGTTTCGAGGTCGGTCGCCACGTCCGGCCCGACGCCGAATACGATCCGGCCCTGCCGGTCTATGTGTCGATCGACTCGGGCGTCTTCACTGGGGCCGTGCTGTTCCAGCATCGTCCAGCCGTCGGCAGCTCGCCGCCCCGGATCAACGTGTTCGGCGAGTACCTGTCGGAGGGCGTCACCGCCTATGACGCGGCCCAACGCATCCTGGCCGAGGTCCTCGAGCGGTGCGGGCCCGACGCCCGGCGGTTCGTCTCGACCGACTCGGCCGGCGGGGCCCGGAATCCGGTCGGCCCGACCGTGATCGCCGAGTACAAGCGCGCCGGCCTGGTCGGCGTCCGCAACATCGAGGAGTGGCCGAAGTACGCCGGATGCGTGGCCGACGGCCTGGCGACGATCGAGGCCCTGATCGAGACGGCCGACGGGACTGTGCATCTAGCGGTCCATCCGCGATGCGTGCGGACGATCGCGGCCCTGCAGAGCTACGCCCGGGCCAAGCGCGCCGGGCAATGGCAGGACTATCCCGAGGATCCTCAACACCCCCACGAGGACCTCGTCGACGCCCTCCGGGGCGGCCTGAAAATCTGCCTGCCCAACGGACTCCGATCCGCTACGGCCGGCTTCAAGACCGTCTCCCCACGAAGGGTGTTCAAATGACCTTACCGATCAGCGCGGGGACGGTCGGCGTGTTCGCCGGTCTCGGGATGAACGGCCTCCCCGGGATCCCCATCCTGCAGGTCCCGAACGGCCCGAAGATCGAGCGGCCGAACCTCGAGTGGGCCCTCCATCATCTCCGCTGGCGTTGGCTCCTCGACTCGTGGGAGGGAGGCGAGGCGTACCGCACGGCGATCTACGGGTTCGACCTGCAGGGGATGCCGGTCCGCAACCTGGTCCGCCACAAGCACGAGTATCCGGGCCCCGGCGAGAGCTACGGCGCCCAGGGCCGGCCCTTCGGGACCGACCAGGCGGCGCAGGCGACCGCGACGGACGACGACTACGAATTGCGACGGGCCCGGACGCCGATCCCCGGTTTCGTCTCCGAGGCGATCAAGACGCACCTCTCGCGGATCTATTGCCACGAGGTTCGACGCGAGGGGGCCGACCTCGAGGCGTTCTGGGCGGACCCGACCGGCCAGCGTCAGGGCGACATGAAGGCCTGGTTCCCCTCGGCCGTCGCCCCGCTGCTGATGGCGCTGGGCCAGCTCGATTTCCTGGTCGACCGGCCGGCCGCCCCGGCCGACGACCAGCCGAAGTCGCGGGCCGACGATTACCGCCTGAAGCTCGACCGGGCGATCGTCCAGCTCGTGCTCCCGACTGACGTCGTCTGGTGGCGGCTCGACGCCCTGGGCCGCTATACCGACGTCCTGATCCGCGAGACGGACGACGACGGGAATCCGGCCTGGCGGTACTGGGGGCCGACGCACTGGCACCTGTTCAACGCCGACGGCAAGCACGTCGGCGGCAAGGAACACACCTACGGGCGGCCGCCGATCGTACGCGTGTTCGACGGCCGCCGGCCGCGATGCAAACACGTCGGCATGCCGCGATACGAGACGATCGCCGAGCTGCAGCGCGAGTTCTACAACCGCGACTCGGAATTGATCCTGTCGGACACGATCCAGGCCCACCCGCTGATCCAGGGCCCGGAGGACTTCTTCGAGGTCGGCGAGGACGGCCAGGCGTCGATGCCGATGGGCCCGTCGTTCATGCTGCCCAAACGCAAGATCAACGGCGGCAGCGGCGGATACGAAGGCTTCGACGTCGTCGAGTTCCCCAAGGATGGGGCCGCGAGCCTCCGGGCGAACAAGCTCGACATGCGGGACGCGGTCGACCGGGCCGCGCTCCTGACCAAGCCGGCCGGGGCCGCCGGCACGAACGGCTCGACCGTCTCGCAGTCGGGCACGTCCAAACGGCTCGACCAGTCGGCCGGCAACGATCTGTTGACCCAGATCGCCGAGGTTCTGGCGGCGGCCGAGGGCCGCCTCGCCGAGCTGGCCGTCCTCGTGCAATCCGGCGGCTCGATCGACCCGTCGACGTCGGCCGAAAAGCCCTCGTGGAAGGTCGTCTATCCGCAGCGGTTCGACCTCGCGACCGCCGAGGAGCTGGCCAACCAGGTCGCCGACTTCCAGGCGATCCTCGCGGCCGCCGGCAAGGTCCCGGAGATCGAATTCGCCTGCCTTTCGGCCCTCGTGCGGCTCATGCGTCCCGGACTCGAGCCGGACGACTACAAGGCGTTCGACGTCGAACTCGAGGCCTACCTCGACGAGGCCGAGAAGCGTCAGGAAGCCCAACGCGAGGCCGAGGCTCGCTATCCCGCCCCGCTCGGGACCGACCCGAACAAGCCCGGGGAAGCCCCCGGCGCCCCCGCACCGAACCTTGAACCCGCCACCCGTTCCGACCTGCAAGAGGTGTATTGATGTCGTTCAACGCCACCCTCGCCGCGGCCGCCGCCGCGGCCAACGCCGGCGAGGCCGGCAACGACGCCGGAGCCGCAGCCGGCCAGACCTCGACGCCCCCGCCGCCGGCCGCACCCGCCGGCGACTTCCGATCGATCACGGCCGAGGAGCATCAGCAGCTCCTAGCCGCCCGCTCGGAACTCGCCGCCCTGCGGTCCCAGCAGTCCGCCGAGGCCGACCGCAAGGAACGGGCCCGGCTCGACTCCATGGCCGCCGAGGGACGGCACAAGGAAGCCCTCGACCAGATGCGGACGACCTGGGAGACCAAGCACGCCGACGCCGTCCGGCAGTTCGAGGAGCTGCAGGCCCAGGTCCTCGGCGACAAGCTGACGGCGACGATCAGCGGCGCTTTCGCCGGCCGCGACTTCATCGGCAGCACGGCCGAGGAGAAGGCCCTCGCCCAGGCCGACCTGACCCGGCTCCTCGAGGCCGATTTCGAGGCCGTCCGCGACGCCCAGGGCCGCGTACGCGTCCAGGACAAGCGGACCGGCGTCGAGGCCTCGGTCGCGCTCAAGGAACGGCTCGACGGCCGCCGCTACGCCCTCTACTTCGCCTCCAAGGGCGCCGGGGCGAACTCCAAGCCGGCCGGCGGCCAGCTCCCGGCCCCGACGATCCAGGAGGGCGGCTCGTTCCTCGAGCAGAACGCCCGCGAGTTCCAGTCCCGCCAGGTCCAGGGGTTCGGCTTCCACAAGATCGGCTGAACCGGCCACGTCCCGCCGCCCGTCCGTCTCCACCTCCCCACCAACCGCATGAGGTCGCCCAATGCCAGCCTACGATAATGGCATCGTAACCCAGTACCCGGCCTTCAACGCCGGCGTGATTCCGAACGACGTGTTCGGCGTCGCGATCAACTGGTTCGTGAACCGAACCCCGCTCACGTCGCGCCTGCCGAAACTGCCGGTCGCCTCGCCGCAGTTCCTGATCGTGAACGACAACTACCGGCCGCGTCAGGTCGCGATCAACGTCGGCGGCACGCTGTCGAACAGCGCCACCACGATCGTCATGGCCGACTCCTCGAGCCTCGAGCCCGGCGACGTGATCCGGCTCGAGTCCGAGGACCTGCTGATCACGGCGAACGACCCCACGACCAACACCATCACCGTCACCCGCGGCTACGCCAGCACGACGGCCGCGACCCACGCGGACGGCACCAAGGCCCTGCTGGTCGGCAACAGCCGGACGGGCGGCGAGAACGAGGTCAAGGGGATCAGCCGGATCCCGACCCCGACCACGCAGTATTGCCAGACCGTGCAGCACGCCTACCAGGTCAGCGGCGCGCTGCAGGCGAACGGCAACTACGCCAGCTCGTTCGCGACCCCGCTCGACCGCGACCGCATGCTCTCGATCCAGCACGTCATGGACGACTTCGAGTCGTCCGCATACTACGGCTCGGGCGTCGGCATCACCGCGGGCGGCCGCCCCATGCAGAAGGGGATCCAGAAGCTCCTGACCACGAACAAGGTCACGACCCCGACCAACGCGGCCGCATACAAGTCGACGGACCTAATCCGCGACACGATGCAGGCCTGCTTCAACGGCGGCGGCAACCCGTCGATCCTGCTGGTCTCGACCGACTTCCTGCAGGCCTTCGCGACCTGGGGCCAGGCCGCGATGCGGATCAACGCCGGCCAGAACGTCTATGGCACGCCGATCGACCTGTTCGAGGCCCCGTTCTTGGGCGGGATCACGATCGTCCCCGCCCCGCTGCTGCTGCCCGGCACGGCGATCTGCCTGTCGGGCCCCGAGGCCCGGATCCGGCTGAAGCGCTCGATGATCGACAAGCCCCGTGGCAGCCGCGGGGACTCGTTTGAGGGCGACATCATCATGGAAGGGGCGATCGAGATCGACAACGAAGCCCATCACGCCTGGGTCTCCGGCGTTACGGCCTTCTCGGCCTGATCCGCGGCCTTCTCCCCACCACGTCCCCGCGCCGCCGCCCCGCCGCTCTCCCGGGGCGGCGGCGGTCCCCCATCCGAGCCGAGGCCCCGACCATGTCCGCCGATTATTCGTTCCCGGGCGTCCAGCCGTTCATCGAGCGGAGCGCGGCCGAGGCCGGCGTCCCCGCTCTCGCGATCACCCCGCTCCGGGGGCTCTGGCACGTCGCCCGCGTGCAAGACGCCCTGGCCCAGGTCGCCAAGGCCGACCCCGCGACCCGGGAATCCCTGCTGGACCAGGCCATCGCCCACCGCGACGCCCTGGTCGCCGCCCTCGACGGCGTCGACGCGGCGATCGACCACGTCCGCAAGGGCATCGCCCCCAAGCCCGACCCCGAGCCCGCCGAACCCGAGCCGTCGGACGAGTCGCCGGCGGACGAGGAGGCCGACCTCGAGCCCGAGGCTCACGACGCCGATGGCAACGACTGACCCCACCCCCAACACGGATCCGCTCTCGGTCCTGTACGCGACGGACGAACACCTCGCGATCCGGGCCGGCGGCGACTTCGTCGCCCTGACGCCGGCCTGGCAGGTCGCCGCCGCCGGGTCCGACGGGGCTTTCGCGAGCGGCTCGCCCTGGGACCTCACCTCAGCCTCGATCGACTTCGAAGCCGCCGGGATCGGGCCCGGGTCAGTCTGCCTGCTGACCAGGCCCCAGACGACGTTCCGGGGATCGGGCGTGCTGCTGGCCGTCGACCAGGTCGACGGCCCCACGGCCACGCTCCGGCCGATCGGGCCCGGCTCCGGATCAAGCCCGGTACCGGCGGCCGGCCTGTCGGGCGTCGTGTTCGCGTTCCCGACGTTGCGACCGCAGATCGAGGATGCGTCCTTCGACCTGAACCGACGGTACGGCATCGACCCCGCGAGCCTGTACCGCAATCCGTCCAACCTGGTCGACCTCCGGGAGCTCCGGGCGGCCTGCGTCGTCACGGTCCTCCTGAACCGCTACACGTTCGAGGCCCGCGGCAAGGACGGCGACTATCGGGCCAAGGCGAGGCTCCTCCGGGACGACCTCGACCAGATGCTCGCCCGGCTGGGCCTGCGCTGGACTCCCGCCGTCGCCGCGCCACGCCGGACCACGCCATTCAACACGCGGATCTCGCGATGACCGATCCCCTCGAGCCCCAGCTCCTCCGACGCCTCGAGCCGTGGAACCGGGCCGCCCGGCGACTCGTCGCGCGGGGGACCTCGGATGCGGCGGCCCACGCCTCGAGGGCGGTCGCCAAGACGTCGGCGACGGCCGCCCCCCGCGCGGCGGTCCGGACGCCGGCCTACCGCCGCGGCTCCGACCGGCTCGACGACCTGCAGGCCGACGTCCTCAAGCTGATCCGGAGCGCCCGAGAGGCGTTCTACGTCGATGCCTTCGACCTCTTGCGGCCGGGCCTCGACCCAGACCATCACCGCGTCGACGCCGGCCCGACCAAGGCCGGTGCGGCGATCGCACGCGGGGCCGTCCTCCAGGGCTACACGCTCGAGGCCGAGCTGGCGGGCCCGTTCGGCGAGGCCTCGAGGACGCTCGCCTCGGCGACGGCCCTGGCGGCCCGCAAGGACGGCGACGACCGCTGGATCGAGTCGTGGGAGGACCGGACGGCCCGGGCCCTGACGCGGGCGATCCTGACGGCCCTCAGCGACTCGCAAATCGCCCTGCTCACGGCGGTCCTGGCCGCGCTGGAGAAATGAGGTGGCCGGCTATCAGCGCGTCATCTTCAACGGCGATCCCGGCGACCGCTGGAGGAACACGACAGGCAAGGTCCAGTACCAGCTCCTCGTCAACTGGGCCAACACCTGCGGCGTCTGCGCCCAGTACGACCACGCGATCGGGCCGATCTGGCCGCTGCCGTATCACCGCAACTGCCGCTGCCGACAGATCGCGATCCCGCCCGAGGCCCTGGCCGAACCCTGGGTCGACTTCCGGGCGATCGCCGACGGCCTCGACCTCGAGGGCAAGCGGGCGCTCGTCGGGGCGTCGAACTACCGGCTGATTCAGGCCGGGACGGTCGCCTGGTCGGACGTCGTCACCCCCCACCGGGTCCGCGACCTGCACGAGGTCGTCGCGATCAAGAAGCTGTCGGTCGACCGGCTGACCGCCGCCGGGATCCGGCCGGCGATCGCCGAGGCGGCCCACGCGACGGTCCACACCCCCGAGCATCAGTTGATCGAAGCCCAGCGCCGACGGCTGGTTGCGAACCTCGCCGGCGCAGGCCTCGACCGCGCCACGCTGGCTTCGCTGGCGGCCGAGGGCCTGGCGGCCCGGGTCGTCGTCTCGGGACCGTCCGGGCGACAGAAGTTCGACGGCCTCGGCATCGACGACCGGCTGCGGCGGTTTCTGGCGGCCTGGCGACCCAAGCCGCCCAAGCCCGAGCCGAAGCTCAAGCCCGAGGAAACGCCCGGCCCCGACGACCAGGCCGGCGACGGGACGGCGATCCCGCCGACGCCCGACGACGAGTGATCCCCGACCCATCCCATACCCGGAGCCTCTCCATGGCCGACACGATCATCACGCCCAATGAGGGCGAGCTGCAGCTCCTCTCCGACCTGCTCACCGGCGGCACACTCGAGAATTGGTCTCTGCGGCTGTTCACCAACGCCGTCACCGTCACCGAGGCGAGCACGCTCACGGACTTCACCATCGCGACGTTCACCGGTTACACCTCGGCCACCCTGACGCGGGGGAGTTGGGGTACGCCGGCGAGCGGAACGCCCTCCGGGAGCTGGTCGGCCGAGGCTTCGGTGGCGGAAGCCAGCTATGCCGAGCAGACGTTCACGAACAGCTCGGCCAGCCCCGTCGCGATCAAGGGCTACATCATCGTCGGCGCGACGAGCGGCAAGGTCATTCGGGCCTGCCGATTCGAGACGGATCAGACGATCAACGCCTCGGGCGGGACGCTGAAGATTACGCCCAAGTGCGGCCTCGCCTGATCCGCGGCCAACGCTTCCCCCGGCTCGCGGAGGGCTACCCGTGGCAAATTCCTACCTCGGCCTCGACACGACCACGCAAGGGGCCTGGTCGACCAAATACGACGGCGGATTCGTCCCGCCGTCGGTCGATCCGGCGGCCGGGACGTCGCCCCCCGCCTACGTCACCAGCTACGCCAACACGGACAGCGCAGCCGAGTACGCGTTCTACCCGGAGGACGATCGAGCGGCCGCCCTGACGCGGCCCGGAGGCGGTCACGGCTACCTGGTCGGCTGGTATTCCGCCTCCTCGTTCCGGTTCGAGTTCACAGTCACGTCGGCGTGTCGGTTCGGCTTCTACATCTGGGACTCGGACAGCAACCGGCAGGCGAGCGCGTCGCTCCTCGCGAGCGATGGCGAGACGATCCTCGGATCCGGACCGACGCCCGTAGGCGGACCCTACGAAATCACCAACTACGCCGACGGTCTGTGGTTGGAATGGGAGCTGGACCCCGGGACCTATTACGCCCAAATCGTCCGGACCGCCGGAGCCAACGCGGTCGTCAACGGCCTGTTCTGGGGAGCGATCCCCGGATCGGCCGTCGAGGTCGACGGTCCCGGCGGCGTCTCGGTCGGCGGGCCGTCGGACTACTCGTCGTCGTCGTCGCAGGTCGCAGTCGGAGGCGTCGAGCTGGGGGGCGTCTCGGCGATCGCGTCGTCGACGTCGGTCGTCGCGGTCGGAGGCGTCGAGCTGGGGGGCGTCTCGAGCTATGCGACGGCCTCGCCCTCGACGGCCGTCGCCCTGGGCGGCGTCACGGTCGGCGGCGTCTCGACCTACTCGACCTCGACGTCGGTCGTTGCGGTCGGCGGTGTCACGGTCGGCGGGCCGTCGGACTACTCACAGCCTCCGGCCCCCGGTTCCGTCGTGGCGGCCGGCGGCGTGGCGATCGGCGGCGTCTCGACCTACACCAGCTCGACGTCCATCGTCGCGGCCGGCGGCGTCACGGTCGGCGAGGCCGAGCCGGAGCCGATCCTCCCGCCGTGTTCGCCGATGGCCCTGGCCGCGGCGATCCGCGACGCCCTGGACGCAACCGGGGCGTTCGACGCGGTCTGGCAGGCCGGCGACTCCGACGACCGGGGCGAGCCCGGCCGACTGGCGGCGATCGCCGTCGAGCGCGGGCCGGTCGTCTCCGAGGCTCTGTGCGACACAGGCCCGGACTCGCTCGTGATCCACACCGCGCGGCACTCGCTGCGGATCGTCGTCCGCCGCGACGATCCGCTCGAGCGGGACGACGAGGCCGACCGCCTGCAGGCCGTCGCCGCCAACGCGCTGAACGGCCGCAAGTGGTTCGCCAACGACTGGCCCGATTGGGCCCGCGTCCTCGAGTGGAAGCGGCTCCCCGCCGTCGACGCCGAACGCCAGGTCCTCGCGACGTTCCAATCCCGCTGGCATGAGGAGGGCTGGCGCGTCGCCCCCGACTCTTGACCCTCTCCACCTCCGACCGGAGCCCATCTCATGGCCGCATCGAAAGCCCAGGCCAATTGGACCGCCGTCCAGTTCAATTCGGTGGCACTCACCCGCATCACCAACGTCTCGTTCGACAAGGGGGGATCGCTCACCCCGGTCCAGGGCGATACGGACGTCTTCCCGACGCTGCTGGTCTCGCTCGGCCAGAACCCGTCGGCCAGCGTGACGAGCCTCGATCCGGCGTCGCTCATGGCGATCGCGCCGGGGACCACGGGAACGTTCACCGCGACCCACAAGGACGCCGCCAAGCAGACCGCCGGGGACATCGTCTACGTGATGGCCAACGCCGTCGCCGAGACGGGCGGCACCACCGGCCAGAACGCCGCGATCGGCACCGCAACCCAGTCGTTCAAGGCGTATTCGTCCGACGGCACGACCAACCCATTGAGTTTCACGAGGTCCTGATGCCCGGCCGTCCCGACGCCGTGAGGATCCCCGCGTCGCTCGTGGCCCGGCACGGCGCAGGGGAGGACCGATACGAATCCGTCGTGCTGCTGGCCGAGGACCTGCTCGAGGTCGACCTCGACTCGCTCGAGGAGGCCTATTGCCGCGACCAGCAGACGTTTTTCTTCTGCACCCGCGATCCGCAGGACGCGATGAACCGCCCCGCGAACGCCGACTCCCGGCCCGGCGAGCCCCGGTACCGCTGGGAACCGGCCGAGGACGGGGTCGAGCTGGGATACCTTATCGATGTCTGAACAGACCAAGCCCCGCCGCCGGCTGATCGAGGCCCGTCGCCGGCGGGACGGGTTCGACCCGGCCGACGGCTCGTCGGTTCCGGTCCGCCTGGCCGACGGCTGGGAGTGGTACATCCCCCGACCGATGATGGAGATCGTGCCGATCTTCGAGGGCGGCAAGGCCGTCGATTCGGCCCGGGGGATCACCTGCGGGCCGGAGATCGACGTCCTGCTCGAGGCGATCGCCGCCGAGACCAACCACGTCCGCCAGGTCCTCGCCGTGCTCACGCTGGGGGCGTTTTTGCTCCAGCGGAACTACGACCTGAGCGACGACGAGCTGCGTCGGCTCCTCGTCTTCCGACCCGGCGACGAGGCGTCCGAGTCGATGCTCCGGGGAATCGTCGAGGTCGCGACGGGCAAACTCAACGCCCTGTTCGGGCGGGGGGCGCTCTCCGACCCAAAAGGACGCGCCGCTGGGTCGGGGTCTCCCTGATCGCCGGCGGCTGTCCGCACGTCCGCTTGCCGCTCGACCTGGCCGTCGAATCCGCCCGCGCCCTGCTGGCGGTGAAGCGAACCGTCGAGCCGTCCCAGTTCGCCCCCGAGCTGTTCGGCTGATCGGAGACCGACCGTGTCTACTGGACAGACCCCGCCCGAGTTGACGATCCCGATCGGCATGAACCTGGACGAGGTCAAGAAGGACCTCGCCAAACTCAAGGAGCTGCTCGCCCAGGCCGGCCAGGCGGGGGTGGCCGGGTTCGACGACGCCAAGAAGTCGGCGAGCGGCTTCCTGGACGTCCTCGGCGAGTTCGCGACCCATCAGGGGTATCAGGTCGTTAAAGACGCGGCCTGGGCGATGGCGGGAGCCTTCGACGAGGCGTATCAGCACATCCGCGGCGTGGCCCGGGAATTCACGCAGCTCCAGCAGGCGATGACGCAGGTCGCCGCCCTTCAGGGCCGAAGCAACTCCGACAAGTTCACGCGCGAGCAGGCCGACCTGGCCGTCCAGGCGAGCCTCAAGGCCGACGAGTGGACCAAGTTCCAAGAGCAGTTCCAGAGCTACGGCGGGGCGTTCATCGAAGGCCCTAACGCCAAGCTCAACGGCGACGACGCGACGAAGTATCAGCAGTACGTGGCCGAGTTCGCCAAGGCCCGCGGCCTGAACCCGTCCGAGGCGGCCCAGCTCGCCGGCGGAT
Source organism: Paludisphaera rhizosphaerae (assembly GCF_011065895.1). Taxonomy (NCBI): domain Bacteria; kingdom Pseudomonadati; phylum Planctomycetota; class Planctomycetia; order Isosphaerales; family Isosphaeraceae; genus Paludisphaera; species Paludisphaera rhizosphaerae. The sequence goes on from NZ_JAALCR010000015.1 coordinate 87,699, forward strand.
TGCTCCAGTTCCAGGAGGGGCCGACCGACGCATCGACGATGATCGACCGCTTCGGCAAGGTCTTCAAAACCCTCGAGCGGGCGCCCACGCCGGTCCCCCAGCTCCTCCCCCAGATGACCCGAGTCATGGCCCAGGGAGCCAGCCCGGAGGAGGCCTCTCGGATGCTGGCGATCATGTCCGAGGCGATGCCCGGCGAGGAGGAGACGGGCGTCACCAACGTCCTCAAGGCGATCCGCAACGCCCGCCTCGGCGGCAGGGGCGCCGAGCTGGGCGTGACGAAGGGGATGACGCCGATGCAACAGGTCCAGGCCGCCGCCGCAGCGATCCAGGAGCGCGTCGCCGCCGGCGAAGACCAGGACGCGTTGATGGCCGAGTACTTCCCGGACATCCGGGAGTACCGGGGCATGTCGGGCTTCCTCAACCGCGGCCTCCGCGGCGGCGGATTCGAGCGGACCGGCGCCTATCAGGCAGAGACCCCGAGCGACTGGGTGTCGACCGAGCTGGACGCCTGGGAGGCGTCCGACGGCGGCCGACGGGCGCGTCTCCAGGCCGAGGAGCAATGGCGGCGGATCATCAACGGTCAGGGACAGGCCGCCGGCGAGGAGGCCATGCAGCGAGCCCGCAACGCGCTGCTCGCCGAGGACCGTTTCGGGACGGCCGGTCCGTCCGACGCGATCCGCGGGCTGCTCTCGCCGATCGCCGGATCCCGGGACGACCAGCTCGTCCGCGAACGGGCCATCCAGGACGCCCTGGCCCAAGCCCAGGCCGCCGGCGTCGACGTGTCCGGATTCTCCGCAGCGGAGCGCAACGGCCTGCTGCCGGGCATGGGGGCCGGCTTCGGCCAGTCGGCCTACGCGGGCAATGAGATGCTCGTAAAGCTCCTCGAGGAGATCCGCGACAACACGGCCCGGACCGGCCCCGGCGCCGGCCGTCCCCTCAACGTCCAGCCCCCCAACCCCCGCACGAGGCCCTGACGCCATGGCCACCGCGCAAGAGGTTCACGACTGGATCGAGAAGTTCGTCCACGGCTTCGACTTCACAAGGCCCGGCCTGGACCGCTCGCTCGGCCGGGACATCGCCCACGAGGTCGCCGGCCAGATCGCGGCCAGGTCCTCGATCCTTCAGGACCCCGACGGCCAGGACTGGGACGAGAACGAGCCGATGTACCGAAAACGGAAACAGCGGTCCTACGGTTGGGACCACGCTCCGAACTACCGAACGGGTCAGATGCTCTCGCACGCCTCCCTGTTCGGCGATCCGATCGTCGAGGCCCGGACGATCGTGATGGTTTACGGCACGGGCGACCCTCCGGGCGGGATCTGGTCGCCGCATGACAACCGATCGGCCTCGGAGAAGCGTCAGGACGAGGCCGTCACCGACCGCGAGAAAGCCGCCTGGGCGACCGAGGGCGACGCGCAGAACAACCGCCCGGCCCGGCCGTTCTACGCGGTCGACGACTCGATCCGGGCGGCCGTGATTGAAATCTGCGCCGACGCCCTCCGGGAATACCTCATCACGGGGTCCTGATTCATGCCCTCGATCGCCTATTACGACGGATTCCCGCTGTTCGGCTCGGCCGTCTGCTGCCGGATGGTCCCCGACGCCAACGCCGGCCAGGCCGCCGCCTACTTCGGCATCCCGGGCGTCCAGTCGATCGACGGCGGCGGCCGGGGCCGGGCGTTCTTCATCTCGGGGGTCTTCACCGGGGCGACGACGCTCGACATCCGGGCGGCCGAGGCGGCCCTCGATTCCTACGGCGACGGCCGGCCCCGGGTCCTCATCGATACGTTCGGCACTTCCTGGGCGAACGTGATCTACAAGCGCGAATATCAGCCCGGGAACCGGCTGTTGTTCCTCCCCGACGGCGGCTACGCGCTCGACTTCAAGTGCATCTTCCGGGGCCTTTACTGATGGCCTTTTCGCAGTCGACGGTCTCCAACGTGCGCTGGTCGATCGACGGCGGCGGCCTCTGGGTCGCCTGGGACTCCTCGAGCCCGGCCGGGACGATCTATCAGGTTTACCTCGACGGGGCGCTCGCTTGGTCCGGGACGCGGACGCACTGCGCGCTCGCGCCGCCCCGGGGTCGGGTCCGCGTCGACGTCGGCACGGTCGCCGCCGGCGAGGGCTCGACGTCGTTCGCCGGCGATCTCCCGGCCCGTCCCGCCCGCCGGGTCCGGCTGACCTGGCCGGGCGCCGACGGCGTCGCGGGATACCGCGTCTACCAGTCGCCGACGGCCGGGGCCGCCGTCGGGACGACGCCCGTCGCCCGGCTCGCCGCCGACGGCGGGGCCGGGTCGTCCTACTCGTGGACCTCGGCCGACCTCGGCCGGGGGGACTGGTCGTTCGCCGTCACGGCCGTCGACCAGGTCGGCGACGAGAGCATCGCGGCGACCGCCTCAGCGACGATCGCCGGCCCTCCGAAACCGCCGGCTCGGAACGCCGCCGGCGACCGCCTGACGTACACGTACGACCCCGCGACGGGCGTGGCGGCCCTCTCGTGGCTGCCGCCGGAGTCCTGACATGAGCGCCAGTTTCGACGTCGACCCGTCCAGCTCGCCGCTGGGCGGCCCGGCCGCCCCCGTCCTCTGCTGCCTGTACGACGGCTCGATCTACACGCCGCTGGGCAACGTCGTCTGCGAGCGGATCGACGTCGTCGAGGGGGCGACGCCGCCAGTGGCTCGGTTTCGGTACCTGCTCGACGTCATCGCCGAGGCCGAGGGTTATCCGACCCAGTTCGAAGACCTCTGGGGGCCCGACGCTCACGGCAAGGGGGTCGTCAAACCCGACGACCGGATCGTCGTGTTGACGTACAACCCGTTCGACGAGCGGATCGTCCTGTTCGACGGCTTCGCCCAGACGCCCCAGGTGGACGTGCAGGAATCCGTCCAGCAGGTCACGTTCCAGGCCGTCGGCGTGGCCGCCCGTTGCTTCGACCAGCCGATCGCCGACCGCGTCCAGCGCGACAGCGACGACCCGACGTCGACCGAGTCGGGCGTCTCCGTCTGGGTCGACCTCCCGGTCCGGTTCAATCCCGGCGGGATCCCGAACCGCACCCCGGACGGCGCCGACGAGGGGGCCGACGAGCCGGCGACCGCCGCCCCGGTCTTCCTGGACGAACGGATGGTGAAATCGCCGGATCCGCGCAAATACTGGACGCTGGGGGACGCCGTCCGCTACATCCTCCGCGCGTACAACGACGAGGATTGGATCGCCAACCCCGACTTCGCCGGCCTGGTCGAGCTGCTCGAGTCCCGCAAGCCGCACAGCGACGGCGCGTACGACCCCGACGATTCGTCGACCTACGACGCCGAGCCGATCGTCGTCCGGGACTTCGACGCCTCCAACATGCCGTGGCCCGAGGCCCTGGCCGGGCTGCTCTCGCTCCACGGCTTCGGCTTCCGCTGGACGCTCGAGACCGAGGATGGAGCGCCGAAAAACGGCCTGGCCGTCTACCGCCTGGATGCGGCCGACCCCAACGCCGCCAAGCCCGTCGACCTCGACAAGGCCGGGAACCCGCTCGACCCGGCCCGCAACAACGCCTGGCGGTTCACGCTCTCGCGCGACTCCAACGCGATCGTCAACGCGTTCGAGCTCGACGTGCCGCCCCGCCGCGTCGAGGCCTCGTTCGTGCTGGCCCTGGGCTTCATTCCGCTCGACGGCGACGAGGCGTCGGGGACGCGGCAATCCTACCTGCTGTCGAACCTGGCCCTCCCCGGGACCAACGCCGAGGCCCGCGAGGCCTACCGGCTGTACGTCGCCGACGAGGATGGATCCGGGCACTGGAACCTGACGACGGAGGCCTGGGTCGAGGGCGAGCCGCTCGACCTGTCCGAGCTGTTCCCGTTCGACGAGGGCTCGGAGGACGTCACGTACGTCGTCCGCCGCCGGCCTGGGACGTCGACGCTGTTCTCGGTCGACGACGCGGGCAACCCGCGCAAGGTCCAGCTCGCTCTCTCGCGCGACTACGCCGGGGCCTGTCCGGCCGTCTGGGACGGGACGGGGAAATGGCAGCCGATCCGAAGCGGCTGGAAACTGCTGGACGACCGTCTGGGGATCATCGTGAGTTGCGAGGACCCCGAGGCCTGGGGGATCGGCGAATATTCCGGCGACGACCCCCAGGAGCCCTCCAAAACGCTCCGGGGCATCACCTCGCAATGCAACCCGGCCGCTCCCAACACGCGGTTCTACCTGCGGCTGACGACCGTGATCGAGAGCGACCGGTCCCCCGTCTGGTCGGCCGCCAAGCGGGCCGCGTCCCCCACCACGTTCGAGCGCCGCCGCCGGGTCGACGCCCAGGACCATTTCCGGCAGGACACGGTGTCGAAGTGGTCGGCGTTCGCGGCCGAGGGCGACGCCGGCTCGACCGACGTGGACGCCCGCGACGACACGGGGGAGGCCCTGGCGCTCGCCAGCCAGCTCCGCGCCGCCCACGAGACCGCGCCGCTGATCGGGACGATCATGATCCCCGGCCTGTCGACGGCCTTCGACGTCGGCGACCGGATCTCCCAGATCCGAGGCCGGGACGTCGACCTCCGGCGCAACGCCGCCGCCGGCGAGGGGGAGGCCCCGACCTATCCCCGCGTCGTCGCCCTGTCCTGGACGTTCGCCGACGGCCAGGCCACCGCCGTCAGCTTCACCGACCGCCCCGGCCGCGACCCCGAGGTTTGATACGAATGGCTGTCACCTACAACGTCTACGGCAACGACGGCGCCGGCGGCCCGGTCGACTATTCCACGCCGGTCGCGACCGTCTCGGCGACGACCTGGTCGACGTCGGCGCTCGCCGCTCCGGGCTTGCACCGGTTCGCGGTCCGGGCCGTCGACGGCGAGGAGGAGTCCAACGTCGACGCGGTCGCCGCGATCCCGCTCTCGGCCGCCGGGGTAGACCTCTCCGGGCTGCCGTCGGCTCCGATCCAGCTCGCCGCCGCACCCGCCGGCGGCGGGACGATCCGGGTCGCCTGGCGGCCCGCGTCCACCGGCCCGTTCGCGACCTCCTACCGGGTCTACGTCGGGACCGGCGGAACGCCCTCCTACACGACGCCCGTCGCGACCGTATCCCCCCGCGGTTCCGGCCTCCAGGCCGCGACCCTCACCGGCCTCACGGCCGGAACCGCCTACGCCGTGGCCGTTCGGGCCGCCAACGCCGCCGGCGAGGAGTCGAACACGACGATCGTCGAGGCGACCCTCGCCGCCGCCCCGCCGTCCGCCCCCGCGTCCCTCACCGCGACGGCCGTCTAAGCCCCTGGGATCTCGCCATGCCTCAAGACGACCTCCGAATCCTCCGGGCCCGCGCCGCCGCCCTGGACGGCCGCCTGGACGTCGAGGACGACCGACCCAGCCGCGACGCCGGCTCGCCCAGCTTCCTCTGCAAGGTCTACGACGGCGGATCGATGCCGTCGGGGGGATCCCAGGTCTACCTCGTCCACCCCGTCAATCTCGACGGCGACGAGACCGAGGGGGCGTCCGCGACTCCGGACGTCGACGCGGACCGGTCCATCCCCGTCGTCTTCCTAACCCAGCCGATCGCGGGCCAGGTCTATTCGGCGGTCTCGATCGGAGGCCGCTGGGTCGCCTCGCCCGGCGGCGGCGCCGGCCGCAAGGCCTGCAAGTCGACCACGGCCATCACGGCCCGGTCCGGGGCCACGCCCGGCGGCGGCTCCGTCCAGCCGCTCAAGAACGTCTCGGGGACGCTCACGAACGTCGGGGGGACGATCTCCGTGGGCAACCTCGGAGCGGCGATCGCGACCGGCAAATACTGCATGTACTGGACCGACGATTACGGCGCGGTCTGGGTCGAGCCGGAGGAGTGCTGACATGGGGCGCCGCACCTGCTGCTGCACGGTTTGCACGCGGACCTGGACCGTACTGGGGTGCTCCAACTACCCGCTCCCCGACGCCGTGGTCACGATGACGTCCTCGGGCGGGATCGTCTCGACCGGGACGACCGGGGCCGACGGCACCGTCGTCATCCCGCACGGCGCGTCGTCGGGCTCATGGTCGGTGAGCCACCCCTCGGGCCGATTCTTCACCAACTCGGGAACGTTCACGGCCTGCACCGGAGCGACCACCCAGACGGTGAACCTCTTCGCCGCGACCGGCTATCGCTGCTGCAACCTGTTCGGGTCGGGCGTCGCCAACCCGTACCCGGTCGCGACGACCTTGACCCTGACCGATGGCGGCGGGTCCATGTCCGTCGCCCTGGCGGCGACGTGCGATTTTTCCGTCTGCTCGCTGCGACCCAACGCCGACAACTACGCGGCGAGCTGCGACGTCGTCGCGGATCGGCTGTGCTACGACTCCGTATCAGGGACCAACGTCCAGCTCTACAAGCCGCCGACGATCGGGACGGGGTCGATCCAGGTCACGTACACGATGGCCAACACCGCGTCGGGCTGGCAGCTCACGCAGGCCTATTACTGGTGCGTCGGCACGTGCTACTGGGAAGGCGACTCCTGCCCAACCCCCACCGTCTCGACCAAGAACAAGGCCCGCTACTGGCGGGTGCCGATCGCCTGCGGATCGGGCAGCAGTGCCGGCGGGGCCTTGCTCAAATCGCACGTTTCGACCGGCTACACGATCAACTCGCTCAACCCGCCCAACGTGACGTTTCATTTTGCGAGCGGGAACGGCTTCGGCCCGTTCGACGTCATCCCCGGTCCGGTCTGTACGCCGACCCCGACGCCGACTGGGAATCCCTATTCCTCCGACGTGACGATCGCCGCATGAAATGCTCAAGCTGTCCGGTCGCCGGCGCGTGCGTCGGCCAGACCGCCGAAACGTCGTTCGCATGCGGGATGGCGGAACGTGGGCTCGAGTCCGACCGCAACTGGATCCGCCATGCCTCCGGCGAGGCCGAGACCCAGCCGGCCGAGGTCCTCGAGGCCCCGTCGTCGGCACCGGAGTTTCCAACGCTCATCGACCAGGTCGTCGGCCTGGTGGGGACGCTCGTGAGCTGGGCGCGGTCGGGCTTCTCGCTCGCGCCGGGGATCGAGCGGCGGCGGCGGCTGACGATCTGCCTGGCCTGTCCGCTCCTCGATCGCCCCAGCGGACGTTGCACGGCCTGCGGCTGCCTCACGGCGGTCAAGCCGTGGCTCGCGTCGGCCGACTGCCCGCAAGGCCGCTGGGGGCCTCCCGGGCCTTCGTAGGCCGGATCGGCATAAGTGGGCTTGCACGACGGCGCCCGCATGGTAGGATTGCCCCGTGCTCGGGAGCTGCTAGCGCTGTCCTCCTGTTCCTGACGGGTCCGGGCCCTGGAACGGGAGGAAACCTCGATCACAAAAAAGCCGCCGTCGGTCCGCGAGGACCGCCGGCGGTTTTTTCATGCGCCGGAAACCAAACCGCCCCACATGACGCGCAAGTCGTCGTGCGGGGCGGCTGGTCAGATCCATCAAGATTCCCACGCAAGCATAGCACACCGGCCCGACCGGCCGATGATTTCCCCGTCCGGGCCCCACTCCCGGCTTTGACCGACCGACTGACGACGACGATCGAGGCCCTGGGCGAGAGCCTGGGGCCTTCGTCGTTCAAAGCGAACCGCCTCGCGGGTCGACTTTGCACGGCTGACCCGCGAGGCGATTGGACCAGCCGCCGAAAACGCCGGGGCCGGCCGTTGTGAGATCGCCCCCGCGCCGTGCGCTGTACCTCAAGTATAGTTCCCCGCCGCTCAATGCGCCTCGACCGTGTAAACCCCGCGCTCGCCGGTCTCGGCCTGGTGGGCCCAGACGGCCGCCACGCACTCCCGCCAGCTTCGCCACCGTCCCGCCGACTCGGTCCCCGGGACCGGCCCGTCCCGGCTCCACAGGACCCACCGCCACCAACCGTCGCGGCCGCGATGGACGTGGTACTCGATCGGCCTCGGGGCGGCCGGCTTCGGTGCGATGGTCTGAGCCGTTGCGGTCATGGCGTGCGCTCCCGTCGGTTAGAGCGGGCGAGGGTCAAGCGCCGTCAGGTGCCTCCAAGCTTCGTCGCGGATCATGAAGGGGAGGCCGTCGTTGTTTGCGATCCTCCACGGCGAGGACGGCTGAACGAGGATCCCGGCCTCTATCAGACTGAGAACCGACGGGTCTTCCCAGGGCTTCAGAAAGAGGCAACGCGATCCCTGGTCGAGGAAGAGGTTCAGGACCCGACGCTCGTCGGGCGAGGCGCCGTCGACCCGCCGAGCCAGCCAGCTCGACCCCTCCGGCTTCTTCCGCCCGAATCGGAACCAGCCCATGACGTCCACTCCCCGGGGTGAATCGAGTCGTCCCGGGGAAGTGTACACCATCGGCCGTTCAGGCCTCGGGGTCGACGATCGACGTCTCCCAGAGCTTCAGGGTCTGCATGAGGATGTCGTAGTCGGCCTTCGTGATCTTCTTCCGGGGGAGCTGAATGGCCACGATCTCGGCCAAGGAGCTGAGCGGTACGTTGAGGGTCAGGGGCCGCGAATCGCCGGCGATCGGCGCCGTCGTCCCTGGCGAGATGTACTGGCCGTTCATGGGGGTCCTCGCTGCCGACGTCGCATCGGCGGCGGCCGCATCCCTGTCGGCCTCGTCCGCCGAGACGTCGCCCAGGATACCCTGCTGGTCCAGGCGGGCAAAGAGGATTGTCGACAGGTAGACTCTCACCGCATTCCGGGCCGCCTCGTCCGTATAGTCCTCGTTCAACCTCAAATGGTTTTGGAGGATCGTCTGGTCGAGGACCTCGGCCCCGAACTCGCCCCATAGCATCGCGTGGGACTTCGGAAGAAGCGCCGCATGCCTGATCTTCTTGTCCCGCTCGGGCGAGCGTTCGAGCGTGTCGGCGACGATCTTGTGGCCGTCGTCGCTGATCCGGATGCGTCGGCCGTCGCCGCCGCCTTCGTCGTTGATCAAGCCGTACTTCTTCAGCGCCGCGACCGTCTGCGTGAAGCTGCTCCCCTTCTCGCTGTAGCCGAGGAAACTAGCCGCCGTGGGCATGTGGATCGGGCTGCGCCTCGCCTTCTCGTACAGGATCCGCGTCTTCGAGATCGCCGATTCCAGGTCGATGAAAGGGGCGTTGCGAGCCCCGCTGGAGTTGGGGGCGACCCGCAGCTTTTCCAGGACGGCCATGATCTTCGCTCCATCGAAAGAAGACGTGTTCTCCTAACGGGGCGAAGTAATAGCTCTTCCTCGGTGAGCCGTCAACTCCGTTTTCGGCTCGCCGAGCCGGCGAGCCGACGGCTCACCCACCGTCACTCCCCGCCGGTCCATCGCTGTGGAGTCGCGGTCTCGTCGATAATCCCCGCCGCCGCCGCGCGGCTCCGGATCCGCTCGATCGCCGATCGGCATTCGCCGTTGCTGTGATATCCCGGGCCTGAGACGGCGACGATTTCCGAGCTCGCCGCCTGCATGCGCCAGCGGTATTCGCCCACGTCGTCCCTGTAGATGTAGAAATTCATGCGGTGAATCCTCCTCGAGACATGAAACCGATCGTCCGCCGCCGCTTGTCGCTATCTCGGCCGTCGCGGCTCGCGTCCCTCGAGGACGTCGTCGACGGCCGCCGCGACGACGAACGGATTGATCGGCCGCCCCTCGTCGCGCTGACTCCGCAACACGGCCTCCATGAGCTCTCCGCGCCGCAACCGGCCGCCCGCAGACTCCAGGGTCGCTTGCGCCGCCCCATAGGCCCTCGGGTAGTCGTGAGACCTCGCGACCCGCTGGTAGAAGGCTTCACGCCGCCAGAGCCAGACCCGCTGGTCGTCCCTCCATACGCCGATTGCCACGACGGCCGCGCCGATCGCGGTCAAGGCAAGGACGATCGCTTCGGTCACTCTGGTTCTTCTCCCGTCTCCCCATCCCGCAGTCACTCCCCGCCGGTCTGGTCGGTCAGCCGATCAAGGACCGCTGGGAATCAACTTCAAGACCGGTGATGATCGCGATTCCCGGTATTCGAAGAACGATCGTTTGCCGTTCATCCCCGTCTGATAAAAGGCACCGGTTTCGGTCTGGTCGTGGATCGAGAGATATGCGCTTTCGGCGTCGACGTGAAACAACACCCTGGCAGCACCGCGACCGTCTCCCAGCAAGAACCCAGAGCCGACCGGGCCAGCGCCGTGAAGACCGGCTCGGGTATTATTGCGGTTGTCCAGGATATTGAGACTGGTCGATGACAGCTCAAGACGGGCTCGATCTTCCTGGGCGTTGTGAATTTCGATCCTTCCCTCCGACTCATCCTGACGCCCGGTAGTGCCTAGGACTACCGCATCCTTGCCGCCGTCTCCCACCACGCGAATCTTATCGGCAATGATCTCAGAAGCCCGAATCGACAGCGCGTCAATGTGGGATGACGCAAGGTCCGTCGTGGGATCGAGGAGGGTCGCCCTTATGTCTCGCGGAGATCGAGAATGCGCCGGAAATGAATTCCAGGCTTGCCAGGCACCCAGCCCAACCAGAAGGACGGCCAGCACCCGGTTCCGTCTCTCAAGCCTCCGCAGTCGGACCTCCAGGTCGGAGGTTTGAGACGCGACCTCGAACGTCGGAGGATCGCCATTAGGGGGCTGGGACGCTTGATAGGGGAACTCGCCCCGACATCTCGCGCATCGAACCTTCGCCCCCTCGGCCGGCGGCACCTTCGCCTTGCCGACCAGCCCGCAATGCGGACAGACGATCTCCATACGGTCCATCAGGCCTTGCCTTTCCTCGGTTTAGGCGGCGCGTCAGGAGATTCGGGGCCGGAGAGCTTCGCCGCTTCGGCTGCGACGTGCTGCGCGTAACGCTCCTGAAGCACAGGACGCAGGATTTCGGACATCACGTCGACAGCCATTCTCCTCTCGAACGCCGCCACGATCGCTGCGAGTTCGGCCACATCCTGGGCCACACGAACCTGCGCCGAAGTAGGGCCTTTCTTCTTCGCCACGGGCGGTCTTCTCTCAAGAACGGTCGCCATCGTCGTCCCTTTCCACATTTGTCACGTTATCACGCCGCCACGGAGCCTTCCACCCTAAGTCTAGCGAGGAAACGGCTAAGATCAATCGCACTGAAAAATTACATGGCTATTGACGACGCGTAACTTTGTCACTAATATTGGATCGTCGGTCGCAAAGTGCGGCCGGCTTCGAAATGCGAAGGGCCTCGACGACTGGAACTCGCCGAGGCCCGTAGGTTCGCGAAAGGCAGGTCACAAACCAATGGCTACTGTACTCCGGTCCGCCTCGAAAGCCAAGGCCGCCAAGCTCCCCGAGATCGTCCGCTGCTGCGACTGCCGATGCCCGATCGAGGACGAGACCCGGGCCGTTCTGGCACCGATGCCCGTCCGATGCGACACCTGCGACAACATCCGCGAAGCCCGCACGGCGCTTGAGGAGATCATCGACTCGGCCGACGAGCGGTTGATCGAGGAGGCCTTGAACTGGCTCCAGCTCGCCCTGACCGATGCGGCGATCTTCCGTTCGGCGAGGGCCCGGCGCATCCTGGACGATGCGGTTTACCGGGCGATCGAGGTCGCCAATGTCCGTGAGGTCCGCGACCCGGTCATCGTGGGCGGCGAGGACGATTACGACTTCTGACCCAGGGAGGGGGAGGCCTCGCCATGCCGGTCGGACCAGTGGGTTACGCGACGGACAGGCTCGCCCGACGGCACGACGAGGTTTTCCCCGGATCGACGTGCAACGGCGCGTTGATCCTCCGGCATCAGGTCCGCGTCCCCCGGGAGGCGGTCCAGGACGTTTTCGAGTGCTCCCGGTGCGGCCGGTGGAGCTTCTACGGTCGGAGAAGACGAGCGGCGATCAACGAACAGAAGCGGCGGCAGACGGAATCACAGGTGAAGCCGATGAAACTCAGGATTTCGGTCCATCGGAAGAACGGGGCCCCGAACTACGGGTCGGACGGGGTCGGCGCGGAACTGGAGCTGGAGCTGTCCGACGAGCTGGCCCGCGACGCCAACGCCGTCGTCCAGCACGGCAGCTACTGGTACGGCTCGCTCGAGCGGATGGTCGACGACCAGCTCCGGCGGATGTCCTCCCAACACAACACGCCAGCCGTCGGCGTCAACAGCAACGGCCATCACTCGCCGTCGGCTCCGGCTCCGGCCGCGATCCCCGCCCCGGCGCCCATCGCCGGCGGGGCCCCGGCCGGATACCAACAGCCGCCGGCTCCGGCCCCAGCTCCTCGGCCGTCGGCTCCGGTCGGGGGAGAGCGGAACGACGCCCCCAGGAACGGACGGCAGTTGCTCGGCTGGGCGAACAAGGTCGGCAAGTACGACGACCTGATGGCCCTGGCCAAGTCCTGGGGCCGTGGCCGGATCAACGATTGGTCGGCCGACGACGTGGCCCACGCCTACCAGCATCTGGCCCGGCCAACCCCGCAACCGTGGGGAGGAGGCTGAAAAGCAACGCCGGCCGGCTGATTCCGGCCACCCGGCCGCCCGACCTGGCCGAAATCGGCCGGGTCGGTCTGGCCAAAGTCTACGGTCTGGGGCCGCATCCGCGCATTTTCCGGCGGGATCGGTCCGGTAAAGGGTAGGGGAGGGGGGTTGACGCCTTGATTGGCCGCCCGACTCCAGGTATGAGTGATTTCGCAATCTTCGGCGGATGACGGTTCGCCAGGATTATCCGTACACCTCGGCGGCCCTAACAGGCTGCCTTGGCTCCCCCGGCCGGGCCGTCACTCGGCCGGGGGGACCCACAACCACACCGAGTTTCGGGGCTTGTCGCCAAACTTCCCCCGCGACTCGGTCAACGCCAGAGTCACTCCGATGTCTTTCACCGCAGTTCCACGGGGCGCTCCCCCGCCGGGCGTCCGTGCGCCCGTGCCCAGAAGAGGGTATTGCCGCTCTCCCAAGCAACTCGTCGCCCGCGCCGATCTGACCGACGCGGCCAAGATCCTCTTGGCGGCGCTGGCCGGTCTCTGCTGGGGCGACAATCGGGAGGGAACACCTTCCATCTACCATATCGCCGACGCTTGCGGCTGGGCCGGTAAGACGTGGAAGGTTAAGCGGGCGATGACCGAGGTCGTCAAAGCTGGACTGGTGGACCGATTTCCATGCTCTGACGCGCCGGGCTACGTCTGGACGACGCGTCTCCTCTACGATCCATCGGGATACGACGACGTCCACGACGACGCCGAAAACCCGTCCGTCCGCGTCTTTGACCCCAGCGCGCCAGCGCCCCAACCCCAGGGCGCAGGTGCGCCGACCCCAGAGCGCCAGTGCGCCAACCCCAGGGCGCAGGTGCGCCGACCCCAGAGCACTGGCGCTACCCCTTCTTCTAGAAGTATTCAGACTGTCTTAGACCTTGTAGACGACGTAGACGCCGGAACGTCGCCGTCGACGGTTTCGACGACCATCGAATCGGAGAACCCAGTCCCGATAGTCGAGAATGCAATCCAGGAGAAGACAAGCCCGGACCCAGATCCGGCTCCGGCAGCCGACGCCCAGGACGTTGCCTGTCTGGCGGTCGTTGCTGCTCTCGTCGAGCGTGCGTCGAAGCTGTGGCCGACCCAGGCTCCGGAGATGAGCCTGCGAGTCGGCGATCTGGTGGATAAGAGTCGCAGTCTCGGCTATGAGAGCGACGGTGCCCGGGCGGCGGTTGAATACGCCTACCGGGCAAAAAAAGGGCCTGGACTCGCGTTCTCAATGCTTACCGAGTGGAGTTCACACGGCAAGTCGCTCGCCGATCTTCGGTCGTATCTCGCGGCGCTGGCACCCAAGCCGACGTCCCGCGTCGAGCCGGTGTCGAAGCCAGTCGAACAGTCTGGGCCCATCGATGACGAGGACCTCGCTAAAGACCTCGCGACGGCGCGGGACAGAACCCAAAGCCTGCAACAGAGGCGATGGGCGGCAGCCAGGGTCCGGCTTGCCGCCGCGCAAGGCTACCTCAAGAACGAGAACCTGGACGGTCTTCCGCCGCCGGAGGCGCAAAAAAGAACCGGCTGCGGGGCCTGTCGCCAAACTTCCCCCGCAGCCGGTGCCAGAGCGTTGTATTCGAGCCGAATCCTAGCCTAAACGGGAGTTCAGGGCAAGGCTTGCGACCCGAATCACACCCGCGTTGTACGGCCTTTGAAGGCCGTGATTCCGAAACTTGTGCACATATTCAGGCGATATCGGTTTCCGACTTCGCTAGCGATGGCGTTCCGGTGCCTCCCGGATCGCCGTAGATTCACCGACGAGGGGCGAAAGTACGACGGTCGGAGAAGTACCGGGGTGGGGACTCGAACCCCAGACCTGCGGATTATGAGACCGCCGCTCTGACCAACTGAGCTACCCCGGCGTCGAGGGCTGCGATTGGGGAAGCTTGTCCCCAGGAGTCGCCTCGGCGATAATCAACCTACCAGACGACTCCTGCGGCTTCAAGGGGGTCGCCTCGCTTCGGCCGTACTCCGCGCCTCAAATTCGGAAAGCTCAGGACATGCCTCCGCAATACATTTTCCAGATCGAGAAACTGTCTAAAGCTCATGGGAAGAAAGAGGTTCTGAAGAACATCTGGCTTTCCTTCTACCCCGGCGCGAAGATCGGCGTGATCGGCGGCAACGGCTCGGGGAAGAGCACGCTCTTGAGGATCATGGCCGGGCTCGACAAGGATTTCATCGGCACGGCGCGACCCGCCCCAGGGATCTCGATTGGGTACCTGCCTCAGGAGCCAACGCTCGACCCGCAGTACGACGTCCGCGGCAACGTCGAATTGGCGGTCAAGCCGGTCCGCGATCTTCTGAATCGGTTCGACGCCATCAACGCCAGGCTGGGCGAGGGCCCCGACGCCGACGAGATGGATGCTCTTCTCGCCGAGCAAGCCGACGTTCAGGACGCCATCGAGGCGGCCGAAGGGTGGGATCTCGACCGCCGGCTTGAGATCGCGATGGACGCCATGCGGCTGCCGCCCGGAGACGCCGACGTCTCCACTCTCTCCGGAGGAGAGCGCCGTCGCGTGGCCCTGTGCAAGATCCTGTTGGAACGACACGACATTCTCCTTCTCGACGAACCGACCAACCACCTCGACGCCGAGAGCGTCGCCTGGCTTGAGCGTCACCTCTCGGAACATCCGGGGACGGTCATCCTCGTCACCCACGATCGCTACTTCCTCGACAACGTCGTGAAGTGGATTCTGGAACTCGACCGCGGTCAGGGGATCCCCTGGGAGGGGAACTACTCCTCGTGGCTGGAGCAGAAGCAGAACCGCCTGGCGCTTGAGGAGAAGCAAGAGAGCACCCGGCGGAAACAACTCGCCCGCGAACTGGAGTGGGTGCGGATGTCTCCTCGGGCTCGGGTCGCCAAGAATCGGGCCCGACTTCAGCGATACGAGCAACTCGCGGCCCAGGACTACGAGAAGCGAGAAGAGGCGGTGGTCCTTCAGATCCCACCGGGGCCGCATCTGGGCTCACTCGTCGTCGAGGCGGACGGCGTGTCGAAGGCCTTCGGCGACCGGCTGCTGTTCGAGAACCTGTCGTTCCGACTTCCTCCTGGTGGCATCGTGGGGGTCATCGGGCCGAACGGAGCGGGCAAGACCACGCTCTTCCGGATGATCGTCGGCCAGGAGAAGTCCGATGCGGGCGAGCTGAAGGTCGGCGATTCCGTCGTCCCGTCCTACGTCGATCAGAATCGCGACGCCCTGACCCCCGAAAACACCATCTTCCAGGAGATCACGGGGGGGGCCGACCAGGTGACGTTGGGGCGTCGGAAGATGCCCGCTCGGGCGTACGTCGCGTCGTTCAATTTCAAGGGGCCCGACCAGGAGAAACCTGTCGGCAAGCTCTCGGGCGGCGAACGCAACCGCGTCCACCTGGCCAAGCTGCTCAAGAGCGGCGGCAACCTTCTGCTCCTCGACGAACCGACCAACGACCTCGACGTCGAGATGCTTCGCGCCCTGGAAGAAGCGCTGCTCGACTTCGGCGGCTGCGCCGTGGTCATCAGCCACGACCGCTGGTTCCTCGACCGGATCGCCACCCACATCCTTGCCTTCGAGGGCGACAGTCAGGTCGTCTGGTGCGACGGCAATTTCGAGACGTACGAAGCCCAGCGCCGCGAGCGGTTGGGCGTCGACGCCGATCAGCCGCATCGCATCAAGTACAAGCCGCTGGCGCGTTGACCGCGGCGGTGCCGTAATAGCAAGAAGGGCCCATGCGATATCGTTGTCGCATGGGCCCTTCTGATTTCCGTTCATCGGCTTCCGACCTCCGCCAGCTAGGCCACGCAAACCACCAGCGCAGCGGGATCGTCAGGGAGGGCCCTCGGCGGCCGCAATCGGCCGATTCATCGAAGACGATTCGCGATTCCATCGACGACCGTTGTGGCTCGCGCCGCAAGCTGTCACGGGTGTAAGCTCACCGCCGGTCAGGTCAACCACTTCCGAGCCCGGGATGATTCCCAAGGCGGTGACCGCCTCGCGTATTTAGAGATCGAAGGCACTGCCATCGCCGGTCATCGGCTCTGCGTCGCGGAGAGAGAGCGCGTCGCCCCGCGCATCATCCCTCCCTCATGCCATCCCTCTGTGCCCAGGACGCGAGGGCCTCGCCCGCCAATCGCCGCGGGGTCTACGACTCCTCACGACGGCCTTGAATCAAGCAATCAGTGCGCCTGGCTAAAAAGCATTTCTTGGGTTTTTTATCGGTGCGTAAGTGAGTCTGAGCGGCACTTCGTTTGCCTCCCCGAAAGATGTTGCCTTGGGCGGGAGTAAGCCCTAAGCCCGCGAGGCGCAACGTCTCTTGCCCATCTCTCCGCTTCGACTCATCTCTACGAGCAACAGCTGAAGGAGACGAAAGCATGTCCACCCGCAAGAACCCTGAGAAGAGCGTGGATGTCCCTCCTTACGGGGATCGCAATCCTGATCCCATCACCGACGCTCCTGGGGCGCACCCCGTCGAGACTGGCATCGGAGCCGCGCTCGGGGGCATGGCGACCGGCGCTGCGATTGGAACCGTTGCTGGGCCTGTCGGTACGGCGATCGGCGCGGCTCTCGGTGCGTTGGCTGGAGGGCTTGCCGGCAAGGGGGTGGGCGAGTTGATCGATCCCACGAGCGAGGACGCGTGGCTGCGCGAATCCTTCCCCTCTCGCCACTACGCCAAGAAGGGTGAGACGTACGAATACTACGAGCCCGCCTACACCTATGCTCGCGACTCCGAGACCAGGTTCGCTGGCAGACCGTTCGCCGAGGTCGAGCAGGATCTCAAAGCGAATTGGGACAAGACAAAACACCCCGCCGATCTGTCGTGGGACAAGGCCAAGCCCGCAGTCAAGGACGTCTTCGACTACCGCTCGACTCATCGCTACGCCGGCGAAGCGACTGAGCGGCACCTGGGCAAGCCCTACGTCGAGGTCGAGAAGGACCTTCAGACGGACTGGGAGAAGACCAAGCATGCCGCGGACATGTCGTGGGACAAGGCGAAGGACGCCGTCAAGGACGCCTACAACCGAACGATCCAGCTTCGCGAGGAACGGCTGAAGGTCGAGAAGAAGCCCGTCGAGGCGGGGAACGTCACGATTCGGAAGGAGGTCGTCACGGAACACAAGACGATCACCGTTCCTGTCGAGCGAGAGGAGATCGTCATCGAGCGGCGGCCCGGTTCGGGGAAGGTCATCGAGGGGGGCATCGGTGCGTCGAAGACCGAGGAGATCCGCATCCCAGTCAAGCGTGAGGAAATCCAGGTCGGGAAGGAAGCCGTGGTGACCGGCGAGGTGACGGTCGGCAAGCGAAAGGTGGAGGAGACCGAGAAGGCCTCCGGCACCGTGCGCAAGGAACAGCTCAAGGTCGACAAGCACGGCGACGTCGAGATCGACGATCGCGGCCGCGAGCCCGGCCGTCGCTGAGACGACGGAACGACGGCTTTATCGAGGAGGCCCCGCCGACCCCTCTGCACCAGGTAGAGGACGCCCGGCGGGGCTTTCTTCGATTCCAGCGACGGTAGAAAGGATTCGCTGAGAAGGAACACGACCACGGAAGAGCGATCCGTTTCCCCTCGATCGAGAAACAAGCTTCGCGATGCTCTGGCGTACGGCCGACGGCCGTTCGCGACAGACTCCGTCGATTAAGCGATTCTATTGGACTCGGTCCTGCATTTTCGGGAGTGAAATCGAAGAGAATCCCTGGGTTTTTGGGGGTTCAGCCAGGATGTCGACGTCGAAACGGCGGCGTTGGTACTCCGATTGCAAAGTCCTAGTCCTCTCGTGGGTGGTCACGGAATTCGGTCTGCTGAACCGTGGCTCGATGCGACGACTGCCTGCTCCAGACGATCAGGATGCGACCCGAAACACATGGGTGAACGAGAACAGGAGATCAGCATGCGTCAGGGAATTCTCGCCGCTCTCACCGTGATCCTCGCGGCCTCCCTCGGAACGGTCCGCGCGGACGATAAGGATAAGGATTCAATCGGCCCAATCGACAATCTGGGCGATCTCCGCGACACGGCGAAGATGGCCTTCAAGATGGCCGACATGAACAATGACGGCCTGATTTCGCAGAAGGAAGCCATCGACGCCGGCAACGTCCTTGTCGGTGGTTTCTTCTTCCGGGCCGACGCCAACGGCGACGGCAAGGTCACCAAGGAGGAAGCCGACGCTGCTCGTGAGAATATGCTCAACCAGCGGCCCATTCTTCGGTTCGTCTTCCAGCGGGCCGAGCAGGAAACAGCCGCACAGGGGACGAAACCCCAGGTCGACCAGGCCCAGCAGAACATCATGAGCGCCGTCGACGCGAACCGCGACGGATCGATCGACGCCACCGAGTTGCGACAGGCCGTCCAGACCGGAGTCCAGAGCCTGTACTTGACCGCCGACCGCAACGGCGACGGCCAGCTCGACCCTTCGGAACTGAATTTCGCAGCCGTGGAGATGGGACGAGCCGGCCTTCAGGCCGCCTTCCAGTCGGCTGACCTCGATAAGAATGGTGCCGTGAGCCGCGACGAGTTCGACAAGGCGATCGTCAACCCAGCGAACGTCGTCTTCCGGGTGATGGACGCCAACAACGACGGCCAGCTCTCGCGTGAAGAGCTCCAGTCGGGGGCTCGCATCCTCATGAGCGAGCTGCGAAACCTGGAAGTTCCCGACCCGGCGAACACGCTCCCCAAGCAGGTCGAGCACGAGATTAACAACGTGCCCGCCTCGGCTCCCTCGGCCGTCCGCGTGGCCCCGACGCCGGCTGCCGCCGCGCAGCCCCGGTAAGCAAGGCCGCTGATTGCAGTCGAGAGACTCGCCCTAGGTGTTGAGCAGCGGGCCGGGATTCGTGAGACGTCGATGACGTATCGCGGGCCCGGCTCGCGGCGTTTCGAATACGAGCGTGATTACGTCGCGCGACTTCCCGAACCAGGCGATCGAGGACGACTCCGCGCCGGGCTGTGGAATTCGACTTCCACGAGGCGTAGCATTCCCCCAAGGTTTCCCTGGAATCGCGATGCCCGGAGTTGCTGGTTCAGGGAATGGTGGGCCCGGGACGCAAGGAGGAACAGCGATGAAGCTGGTTATCGTGGGTGGTGTCGCCGGTGGAGCGTCAGCGGCGACCAGGGCTCGACGCCTTTCCGAGTCGGCTCAGATCGTCATGTTCGAGCGCGGCCCGGATGTCTCGTTCGCAAATTGCGGCCTACCCTATTACGTCGGCGGTGAGATCCAGGATCGCGAGAAACTGCTCGTCACGAAGCCAGGCCTGCTCCGCCAGGGATACCGGATCGACGTGCGTACCCGCTCCGAGGTCGTTGCGATTGATCGCACGCAGAAGCTGGTTCGGGTGAGAAATCTTGCCGACGCCACCGAGTACAACGAGACTTACGACGCTCTGATCCTGGCTCCCGGGGCTGCACCCTGGAAGCCGCCGATCGAAGGCGTCGACGCACCGGGGGTCTTCACGCTGCGCAACCTGGAGGATGTGGATCGGATCAAAGCGGTCGTGGACGGAGGAGCCGGACATGCCGTGGTCGTGGGGGCTGGTTTCATCGGTGTTGAACTCGCCGAGAACTTCCTGCGCAAAGGGCTGCGCACGACGGTCGTTGAGCTTCAGGACCAGGTGGTCCCCGTGGTCGATCGCGAGATGACGACTCCCCTCGCCGAGGCCCTTCGCTCCCACGGCGCGACGCTCTTGCTTCAGGATTCTGTCGAGGCGATCCAGAAGACGCCCGATGGTCTGACGCTTCGATTGAAGTCGGGAGGTGCTCTGGAGGCGGACCTGGTTGTGCTGGGAGTTGGGGTGAGGCCTGAAAATGTGCTCGCCGTTCAGGCCGGTCTGGAGGTTGGCCCTCGCGGCGGGATCAAGGTGGACGCCTCGATGCGGACGAGCGATCCATCGATCTTCGCGGTCGGCGACGCCGTGGAAACCCGAGAGTTCCCCACTGGCAGGCCAACGCAGGTCCCGCTCGCCGGCCCCGCGAACCGTCAGGGGCGGATTGCGGCCGACAACGTCTTCGGCCGACGCAGCGAGTTCCGAGGAACGCAGGCGACTGCGATCGTCGGCTTCTTCGAGCATGTGCTCGCCGCAACCGGTCAGACCGAGAGATCGTTGAAACGCGACGGCGTACCGTACTACAAGGTGTACGTCCACGGGAACCACCACGCAGGCTATTACCCGAGGGCGAAACCGCTGTCGATCAAGCTCCTGGCCAGCCCGGAAACCGGCACGCTGCTGGGAGCGCAGGTTGTTGGGACTGAGGGCGTGGCCGATCGGGCGAATGTGCTGGCGACTGCTCTTCAGGCCAGGATGACGGTTCGGGATCTGGCGGAGGTCGAACTGGCCTACGCACCGCAGTTCGGCTCGGCGAAGGACCCGGTAAACATGGCCGGCTTCGTCGCGTCCAACGTGGCGGACGGCCTCGACAAGCAGGTCCACGTCGAGGATTGGGATACGGACCTATCCTCTCGCGCAGCCTTGATCGACGTACGGACGCCCAAGGAGTTCGCCGCGGGGGCGATCCCTGGCGCGGTGAATATTCCCATCGACGAGATCCGCGAGCGATTGAGCGAGATTCCTCGTAATCGGCCGATCGTGGTCCATTGTCAGGTCGGCATGCGCGGATACATGGCCGGATTGATCCTGCGGAACGCCGGGTTTGAGGCGTACAATCTCGGAGGCGGCTACAAGACCTACCGACTTCACCACCCCGCATCCACCGATCATGCTTGACCCTCTGCCGACCGGGCCGATTGACCCCCAGGCCCGGGCGTTTCTCGACCGCCTGGCCTCCGCCGGCCTGCCGACGACCGATCAGTTGACCGTTGCCCAGGCGCGAGCCCAGATGGAGGTCTCCACCCGGTTTCTGGGTCGTCCGCCGCGCGTCGCTTGCGTCGAGGATCGCCAGATTCCTGGGCCGGCGGGTGAGATCCCCGTCCGCATCGTGACGCCGATCGATGCGGGCTCGGAGCCGCTGCCGGTGGTCGTTTATTATCACGGCGGCGGTTGGGTTCTGGGTGACCTTGCTTCGCACGAGGGACTCTGCCGGGCCTTGTCGAACGCCTCGGGCGCGGTCGTCGTTTCGGTGGCCTATCGACTGGCTCCCGAGCATACGTTCCCCGCCGCGGCCGAGGACGCTCATGCCGCCTTCGCCTGGTTCGCCGAGCACGCGGGAGAGATCGGCGGCGATCCGTCGCGAGTCGCGGTCTGCGGCGACAGTGCCGGCGGCAATCTCGCTGCCGTCGTCGCGCTCATGGCACGTGACCAGGGCGGTCGTGCTCCCGCCCTCCAGGTCCTGGCCTACCCCGTCGTGGGTTTCGATCCGGAGAACGAGTCTTACCGGCTCTTCGCCGATGCACACCATCTCACACGTGGCGAGATGATCTGGTTCTGGGACCAGTACGCGCCGAATGTGAACGACCGCAACAACCCGTATCTCGCCCCGCTGGAAGCCGCCGACGTTTCCGGTCTGGCGCCGGCGTTGGTGATCTCGGCTGGGTATGACGTTCTTCGCGATGAGGCCGAAGCCTACGCGCGGCGTCTATCAGCGGCCGGGACGCCGACGACTCTTTCCCGATACCTGGGCATGATCCACGGCTTCCTTCGGCGTTACCCGTTCTTCGACGAGGGGAGACGGGGCATCGACGAGATCGCGACGGCCCTGCGTGCGGCGTTCGGTCTTACTGGGTCGAGCCGAGGCGTTGACGGAGTCGGATGAACTTCTCCCGGATCCGGCCGCCCCCCAGTTCGGGGTGCAGGATTGCCGTTCCCTCGATGAGTTGCTGAGCGTCTTTCCGTCGACCAAGCCGGTAATACGCCAGGGCCAGCCCGTATCGGGCGTCGAACCACGGCGGCGAGCCCGCGGCGAGTTTCTTGATCCGCAATCGTTCGACGTCGATCGCCAGCTCATTGGCCTCCAGCCGGAAGTAGGCGTCGGCCAGATCCTTGAGAAACCGATCGTCGACTCGATTCGTGGTCGGCGACCAGTTCTGAAGCGTCGTTTGTGCAGCCTGTGCATCGCCCTGGAAGAGCATGGCGCGAGCCAGGCGGAAGGTCAGCTCGTTCCGAAGATCGTCAGCCAGAGAGGGGTCCTGGAGGAGCGGTTGGATCAGCATCCGGGCCACCTGGCCGAACCTCCTCTGAGGCAGGTCGGTTTCCGAGGCCGCCGCGTTGAGGTCGATCTGGCGGACCGCGTCCAGGAGACCGGCGCGGTCGGATGGGTCGACCCAGTGCGGATGTTGCTGGGCCTCGCGCTCGGCCTCGACGTAGCGGCCCTGGGCCGCCATGGCGATCATTCGGGCCAGACGCGCTCGATAGCGCTGGGACGCTGTGAGATTCATCGTCAGGCAACGATCGGTCGCGTCGCGAGCTGTCGCCGGCTTCCCGACGATCGGTACAAGATTCAAGCGAGATTGCGCAATGAGAAGCTCAGCGCGGTCAGATTCGGGGCGGGGACGGGCGAGGTCGATGCTCTCCTCGATGAACGCCTCAGCTCGGGAGAAGGCTGAATCGAGCCCTTCCCGTTCCTCCGCGGCCACCCGATCTTCCAGTGCGTGCCGAGACGCCTCGCTCGCGGCCGTGCGCGCCTGGATCCAACGGGACGATCCGAGCGGCACGCTTTTCCAGAGCTCCAGTGCGCGGTCGGTGCGTCCTTTCGACTGTTCCAGAACGCCCAGAAGCCAACGGGCCTCGATCGCGGTGGGGTCGTCGGGGAACTCGCGGAGTTGCCGTTCCAACGCATGTTCATAGGAATCGGTGGAGCCGCCAGCCGCGGACGCCCGTGCTCGCGCAAGGGCTTGCAGCAGCCCCGCCCTGGCGCGCGCCGGCCCGGCCTCGCGGTCGGAGACGACTTTTTCCAGGACGGCGTCGGCGTTCGTGTATTTTCCAGCCTGGAAGAGGAAGCCGCCGGCGCGAAGTCGGGAGGAGGCGGCCTGATCGCGTCGACCGAGTGCATCGGCACGCGCGGCGGCTCGTTCGCTCATCTCGGCGGCCTTCACCGAGTCCCCCCTGATCTCGTGGCCTTCAGCGACGGCGTCCCACAGTTCAACCGGGGCCTCGTCAAACGTCGCTCCGGCGGCCAACTCAGAGAGGGCCAGCCGCAACTCGGCCGCGTGAGCGTTCCGGAGGGACTGAACCTGATTCAAGAGGTCGCCCACAAGTTCTCGACGCCTGGCCTGTGCCGCATCGCCGGAAGCGTCCTTCCATTCCGCCAGATCGATGCGCAGCCGCCAGAGGTCCTTTTCCGGGTCGCTGATCGTCATGGCGTCGGCCGCCTTTCGGGCTTCGGTGAAGCCTCGGCGGACGAGAAGGATTGGGATCAAGACGTCGAGAATCTCGGCGTCCGGCGGAGGGGTCGCAGCCTTGGCCGCCGCGGCGACTTGCACCGCCGCATCGTCGAGATTGCCCTCCTTCCGCAGCAATTCCGCCGTCAGCAAGGCGTGAAAGCCGGCCAAAGAGGGTTCGCCTGGCGGCTTTTTCAGGAGGTCGAGAGCCTCATCGCGGCGAAGACGGGCCGTCGGCGAATCGAGCGGCTCCAGAGCGGCCCGATCGGTCAGGGCCCAGGCCAGCCGGAACCGGATGTTGTCTGTGAGCCTCCCCGGATCGCCGCCGACGATCAGCCGAAGCCTCGCGATCGCATCATCGAGCGCGGCGGTTTCCTCGGCGACGGCCCGCGAGTCGGCCGGGAAGAGGGCGTGGTGATCGTGCCAGGCGCGAGCCGTGGCCCAGCGGTAGACGGCCGACTGGAGGCCGAGCTCACGCTTGCGGGGTAGCTCCGCGTTGTGCTTGCCGAATTCGTCGAGAAGGCCGACGGCGGCGTTCCACCGTGTCACCTTGTCGTCGAGCTTCGGCTCAGCCCTGGCGGAGCGATCGAGCGTCGCGGCGGTCTCCAGGGCCAGGTCGGTTCGGACGCCGAGGTCGATCGTCGGGTCGTCCAGCCGCTGCTGCATCGCGTTTAAATGTCGCCGGGTCTCGTCGAGTTCGGGCTCCTGCGCCCGAAGCGACGAGACCAGGCCGAGAATCACCGCGGTGAAGAGCATGGCTCGCCGCACGATAGACCGCCTCCCAGGCCGGGACGTATCGAATCCGTTCCTGCCTTCAGCTTACCGCATCACCGACTGCGCGAGCGACGCCTTCGAAATCGAAGCGGCGGGGAGGACCCCCGCCGCCTTGACCTCACGATGCAGCGAACCGTCGCTCAATGAACGGCCGCCGTCGATTCCGGCAACGCCTCGCCGTCCTCGCGGATCTCGCCGATCTGCTCCTCGCGGAACAGCAAGGCGAAAATCCCCATGCAGACGAGGGTCAGCAGGAACGGACCCATCCAGATGCCTTGCCAGTTGTGATCGGCGGCGGTCGCACCGGCGCCGGTCTTGAAGTGGTCGAGCGTGTAGCCCGCGATGGCGCTGCCGGCCACCGTGCCGAGCCCGTAGATCACGAAGATCAACAGCGACTGGGCGGACGCCTTGATGTCGCGGCTGGCCGACTTGTCCACGAACATCTGGGCGACGATGAAGAAGAACCCGAACGCGAAGCCGTGGAGCATGAGCGTGCTGATCATCAGCCACTTCGGCTGGCCGACCGCTGAGAGCCCGAAACGAGCCGCCCAGGCCGTCATGCCGATCAGCATCGTCTTCTTGAATCCGAGGTTGGCGACCGACCAGGGGATGAAGAGGACGACGACCGCCTCGGCGAACTGCGAGATCGTCATGAAAGCGCCGACCTGCTCGGCCTTCACCTGGATCGCCTCCAGGAAGAAGTTCTCGCAGGCGAAGTAGAACGCCAGCATGATTCCGATCAACGCCGCGACGACGATCAGAACGGCGAACGAACGAAACCTCATCAGCTCCAGCGACTCCAGCAAGGCCGACTTCTTGTCGATCGGGTCGGACTCCTTGGCCGGGGTCGGGGGAGTGTGCGGCAGCGTCAGGCAGTAAAGGCCGTACAGGAGGGAGAAGAAACCGGCCACCCGGAGGCAGTCCTTGAAGCTCGGCAGACCGACGAAGGGGATCGCGAAGAGCGATTCCAGAGCCGGGACGACGGACGCCCGCCACCAGCCCAGGAAGGACTCGAACGGACCGGCCAGGCCGATCAATTCGAAGATCGAGCGGTAGAAGCCGAGTTCCTTGTAGTCCATGTAGGCGGCGAAGAAGAGGCCCGCCGCAATCCAGCCCACGGTCCCCCAGACGCGGATCGAGGGGAAATACGACTGGTTGGCTTCGCCGAGGCTCCTAAATGAGAGCGAGTTCGTCAGGGCCATCGTCGGCATGTACAGATTGCAGTACGCCAGAAGCAGCAGGAAGATCGGCCAGAAGCTTTGAGCGTACGCCGCGGCGATCAATAAGAGGCCGCCGGTGAAATGCGCGAACGCCAGCACACGCTCGGTGGCGAAATAGCGGTCGGCGAGTTGCCCCATAATCAGCGGGCCGAGGATCGAGCCGAACCCATACACGCTGAAGATCCAGCCGATCTGACCACCGTCGAGCTTAAGGTCGTTCGGCCCGAGGTGCTGCGCCAGCATCGGGAGCCAGATGCCCCAGACGAAGTATTGCAGGAACATCATAATCGATAGGCGCACGCGCAAACCAAAGCTCATCGAGGTCCTCCTTCGGGCGTGGTCGTTCCCGCCGGCGGCGAGTCGTCGACGCGAATCTCGGAAACGACTCTAGCGACGTAGCCCGTTCGACGCCACCTCGTTCCGACGCATACCGATCTCTTGACGAACGCATCAGCCCATCGCGGCGACGACTCTGGCGGCCACCTTCGCGCAGGTGTTCGCCGCGGCGTGCTCGCGGCGCAAGGCGGCTCGGCCGTCGTCCGAGTCGGCCGCGAGGATCCGGCCGACCGCCGCGATGAACGCCTGGTCGGATTCGGCCACGTCGAACAGGTGGGGGTAAAGAAGGCATTCGGGCAAGGCCGTCGAGACCATCGGCCGCGTCGCTCCCATGCCGTCCATGATCTTCGTCGGCGAACACGCCAGATTGAACGGGTGGTCGACGAGGTAGGGGATCAGGTTGACATCGAACGACTGATAGTAGGCCGGCAGCTCGTCCTGCCGCCGCCATCCTATCACATGAACGTTCGGGAGTTCGATGACGCGTCGGCAGACTTCACGCCAGGGCTCGACTCCCGGACCCGGCGGCCGGCCGATGATCACGATCGACGCCTGAGGGAAGGTTGCGGCGAGTTCCTCAAGCAACGGCCAGTCGAGCCGATCCTCCAGCGAGCCGACGTAGCCTAGCAGCGGGCGAGGGAGTGCGGCGACGTCGGCCGGGGCCGGGCCTGGCCGGTGCAGGGGGCCGCTCGCCAGGAACGCGGCGGGCGTTCCGTGGGGGATGTGGTGGATCCGAGAGGCGGCGGAGGGAACCGCACGCCGAAACGCCTCGGCCTGAGCACGCGCCACGCAGACGGTCGCCGCCGACCGCTCAATCAGGTCGTGTTCCAGTCGTCGAAGCGGCTCCGCCCATCCCGGCCAGTAGAGGGCGTAGTCATCCATGTTGTAGTAAAGGGTCGCCTCGGGTCGGGCCAGGTCGACCAGATGACGGTAATGAGGGTACGTCACGACCAGCCCGCGACGGGCTTCCGGGCGGATGTTCCAGAATCGCTGGATCGCGCGTGAGATCGGCCGCATCCCCAACTGGGGGAACCGCTTCATCCAGCCGGGAGGGAGCAGAACGTCCTTCGCCCACAACTGCTCACCAATCTGACGCCTGCGACAGGACGCCGACCAGGGGCGAATCCCCTTGCGCCAACCGTTGCGGTAGTCCATGCAGCGAAGGGCAAGGGTCGAGATCGCCGGGTCGTTCAGCTCGCGGAACAGGTTTTCGGTCGTGAACCAGCTGACGTCGGCGACGGCCAGCGCGAGCGGCTGGGAACTCATTGGCTGACGGTCGCGAAGGCCTTGAGGACGGCCTCCGGCTCGTCGGGGATGTCGGTCTTGACCTTCATCAGCGAGTGGAATGCGCCGGGGGATTCGGGGGCCTTGAACGTCAGCTTGACCTGATGGACCGCCTGGGCTCCCTTGGTCTGGTCGTCGGACTGGAGGTCGTCCCTCGTGGTCGCCAGGCTCGTGATGGAAAAAGGTCGATCGGACCGGACCAGGACCGTCTTGGAGACGCTTTCCCCGGGCTTCACCTGGCCGAAGTTGATGATCGAGGGAGTGAGAGCCACGGCGCTCTGGATGTTGGCGACGACGGAGACCGGGATCCTCTCGTTTCTGCTGGTGATCAGAGTGATCCCGTCCTTGAAATACCCGGTGGGGGCGTTCGCCTTGAGGGTCGTCGTCAGCGAGTAGGCGGCATAGCCCTCGACCGTCCTGCCTGCATCCTGGAGCCTCGCCTCGATCCGGTCTGTTTCCGTTTCGATCGCCGTCACGGCCCAGTCGGGCTGCCCGCCGGCATACGTCAGCGTCAGTGTGGACGTGGGAGGGGTCCCCGAGCGGCGGACGATGCCGAAATCGACCTGACCGGGACTGACGGTGAT
Source organism: Paludisphaera rhizosphaerae (assembly GCF_011065895.1). NCBI lineage: Bacteria > Pseudomonadati > Planctomycetota > Planctomycetia > Isosphaerales > Isosphaeraceae > Paludisphaera > Paludisphaera rhizosphaerae. The sequence continues at coordinate 115,470 of NZ_JAALCR010000015.1, forward strand.
GTCGCCCCGGATGTAACAGGCGGTGTTAAGGTCCACCTGGACGTACGAAGGGCTTTCAAAGATCAGGGTCAGGCCGGACGGCTTGTGCCCAAGAAACCGCGTCGTGTCGACGGTGACTTCAACGGTCGTCTGAGTGCCGGGAGGAATTGACTTCGCGCCGACCTTGACGTCGGTGCAGCCGCACTTGGTCCGCCACTCCAGGATCCGGATTTCTCGGTCCGTCCGATTGACGACGGGGAAAGCGTGGCGAAGTTGAGATCCTCGGGCGACCGTTCCGAAGTCGAACGAACGCTCGGGAAGGGCCGAGTCGAGCCAGTCGTAGCTCTGGGCGCGAACGGCGGGGACGGCCGCGGCGTACAGGACGGCCAGGCAGAACCGGTGGAATCTCATCGAACGCATCGCGGCGGCTCCGAGAAGGTTGCGACGCCTGGTTGTGAGGCTGGCCGGAAGGCTCGACTCCATTTCGAGTCGGCGGACCTCGTCGCGTCCGGGCTGACGCCTTGCATTGTACTCCGTTGGCGAGCCCGTGCGAGAGGAGGCGCGGCCCACGGGCGCTCCCATGATCGGTCATCGGCGGACGAGATCGGGGGCCAAAGTCCAATTCACCAACACCTTCAGGCCGCCGTTCGGTTGCAAGGGTTCTCCGGATTCCTTCGCCGAAGGCCTCGGCGGACCGCGACCAGGAGTCCCGGCCCTCCCGCGGCGTGCGGCGGGGACGCGGGTCGGCTCCGAAATGGCTCCGTTCGCACGAGACCGCGAGCAAGCCCGATCGATGGAATTCCCGTGTGAATAGTAGGTTGCGGAGCGACCGCCGGTTTTGCGCGGTGGGTTCGTTCGATCGTTTTCCACAATCGAACGTCACGTCCCACCGCCGGTTTCAATTGCATGGCGGCTCACGAAGGGGAAGGCCGCAATTCCCGACGCACGGTGCCGATCGGGCGCTGGTGACCTGGACGATGATCAGCACCGACGCGTCAGCTTCGGTCGGGTTCGCTCGCACGCCGCGCGAATAGGTCGATGTCGACGCAACATCTCCTGTCGAAACGTGTTGGAGTCGGTTCCTCGCCGCATGGCGGCGGGTTCGTTCGGCCGAATTCAGGCCAGACGCCCCGTCGTCGCCGCGGGTTTCGAGTTCGGAAGGCGAATTGTCAAAGAGGCGTCGTCCATCAAGTAGAGTGGGGGGTGGAAACTCGTCGTTGAAACGGGAATTCTTCCGGTTTTTACGAGTGAGGAGCTCTCGATCCGTTGCAGACGAGATATCCCGGATATCCCGACTTTCGACACCTCTCCTCAACCGGCACGCTCGGTCTGGGGCGTTGACATCACTTCAAGGACGAATTCCCGAGGCGACAGAATACCCCATCTTCGCCAAGAACCGTCGAGCAGCATTGATGCCCCCGTCCGCCGCCTCCTCTGTCCCCGTCCGCCGTCGGTCCGCTGTCACCGTCCCGCGAGGAGCAGTGATGTCCCGGTCCGTCCCACCTGTCCTCGTCCTTCCCGCCCGGACATCGTGGACGAACCTGATGCGGGGCGGGGTGAACGCATCCGAATTTGCCCAGACCGCCGGCGAATTTAAGAGCGACCCCTTTTGAGTCCCCCTTTTGAGTCCCCTTTAAGAGCGACCCCTTTTGAGTCCCCTTTTGAGTCCCTTTTGAGTCCCCTTTTGAGTCCCCCCTTTCCGGCGAATTTAAGAGCGACCCCTTTTGAGTCCCCCCCTTTTGAGTCCCCTAAGAGCGACCCCTTTTGAGTCCCCTAAGAGTGACCCCTTTTGAGTCCCCTAAGAGCGACCCCTTTTGAGTCCCCAAGAGTGACCCCTTTTGAGTCCCCTTTTGAGTCCTTTTGAGTCTCCCCTGGTGGAGCAAGTGAGCCATGACGGTTCGTCGTGAAACCTTGTGCGGGCTCGCCCGGGTATTGCTCTTGGGGTTGGCGGCGGCCGCCCTCGGCTCACCTTTTGGGGCTGAGGCCCAATCGGTCGACGGACTGGCGGCTGATTTCGAGTCTGCCCTGACTCGGTTGGGGCCCCCGCCGACCGTCCATCGGTCCATGATGAATCCCAACCCGACGCCGATGGTCGTCCTGGGCCTAGACCGCTACCGGTCGGAGGCCGAAGCGTTGGCCAAGCGGTACGGGCCCGCCTCCCTGAATTATTTGTCTGAGCAGATCGAGGCAGTGCCAAGCCGAGCTAGCAACATGTCTCGCCGAGAGTTGGCGTTCGCAGTCCTGGTCGCCATGGTCGATGATGAGGGGGCCGCGAGGGTCCTCGAACGTTGCCTCACCCGCCGTAACCTCGACGAACGCCTGGCTCTCGTCGCCGCCACTTACGCGCCGCCGAAGCTCGGCCGCCGGCTCGGCCTCGAGGCCATGGCGAGGATCGCGCCAAGGAATGCCGCCCTTGAGGATGCCACTGTCCTACTGCGTTTCTTCGGAGACGAAGAGGACCTCAAGAAGTTGGAATCGATGCTCGATGCGGATCGACCCGCAGCTTCCAAACTCAAGTCCAATCTCGTGGCGATGCGCCAGAGGCTCCGGCTTCCCGTCGCGGAGCGCCTCCCTTGGGTGGATGACGACCTGGCCGTCTGGCGTGCCGCCAATTACACGCGGGACCGATCCGCCTCCGGCCAACAAGGCATCTTGGTCAGCGAACTCGGGCTTGCCGCACGGGGGCGAATCCGGACCGGCTATCTGAGGGATCGCCTGACGGCTTCGTCCATCCACTCCGACGAACTCTTCCTGGTGCTTTTGACGGTCAAGCGTCAAGATGAGGCCTCATTGACGTCCGAACTGGCCGGGATCGTGTCAGAAGGGCGAGAGGGATGGCAAAACGCCGCCATTGCCTTAATGTCGATAGGCGATCCAGCCGGGTTGAAATCTCTCCGTACGTTCTTGTCCCAAGCGACGGGGGGGCCGCCGGCCTCGGACGCCGATGTCGCTCTACGAAACCTCCGGAGGCAACTCCTCGCCTTCCTCACGACCCAACGCATCTTTGATCCGGCGACCCCGGCTACGTTGGACTTTTGGACGAGCCTGAGCGAAGACCCATCTTACCCGCCCGCCGATCGCGCCGCGTTTTCACGCGTCAGGGATTTCGTGAAGGACATCCTCTCCAAGCATCCGAACGACGTTCGTTAATGTGGTGCAAATTGTCGACCGACGGTAAGAGTTGCGAGGCATCACGAGCCATGCACCAGCTTTCGACATATGCGGGTGGGAAAGCGGGTGGGAAAGGCGGGTGGGAAAGGGGTCGCAGGGTGGGAAAGGGGTCCAGGGTGGGAAAGGGGTGGGAAAGGGGGTGGGAAAGGGGTCGCTGCTAGATTTCGTGGCAACCCAGGTAGGATGGACCGTTTCGGCTCGCGCGACTCGATGCCTCGTCCTGGCCGTACACTTACGGTTCGGGGATCGACGCGCGGTAAATCGGGCCGGGTCGCCCCGGGGGATTGCTCCCCCCGAGCTCCCACTGCCTCTTTGGGTCCGCTGTGCGGGCCTTTTAACGTCTAGAATAATAGACCCGCTTCAATGCGTCCCCCGATCGGCCGGCTAGGCGTGGAGATCAGCGGGCGAGCGGCTCCGTGAGGAAGGGGCCTGTTGCTCGGTGACCAGGGTGAAGCAGGACGTTCCACGCGGCTCGTACGCCCGCCGGTCGTCCGGAATCGCACGACCTGGATTTTCGACTTGGACCCGCACAGCGGATCCCCTTTCTCGGACTCGGGCCTACACGCACAGGCCCGGGGGACTCGCGCCTGGTGGCGGGTTGGACCCGATGCTAAGATAAACCCCGAACCGATCCGAATGGTCCGCCCGGCCCAGGTGAACGATGCTGAAGCCTTCCGTCCAGGTCCACGACGTCGACGGGATCTTGCTGGCCGAATTCTGGGACTGCCTCCGGCTTGATCCGGCTCCCACGCTTGAACTGCGCGAACATTATGATCGACATCTCAAGGCGAATCGACGCCCGTTCGTGTTGATCGACCTGTCGGGTGTAGGGTTCGCAGGCTCGTCGGCGCTCGGGAATTTCGTGGCACTGCAACGAACCGCCAGGCAGAATGGTGGCCGAGTGGTCTTCTGCCAGGTCGATCCGACGGTCGCTGAGGTCTTTCGGGCCAGCAACCTTGACCGGTTGTTCGAGTTCGTCGCAGACCGAGAGGCCGGTCTCGCCGCCATCGCCCGAGGCGAGCCGACGACGGACGCCAAGGCGGCGGAAGTCGCCTCCGCCCCCACGACCCGGCCGGCCGGCTCCGATCCCCTCAGCCGCCTCCGCCGCAGGCGGTCGACACCCGAAACCGAATGATAAAATAAAGCAGGATCAGCAAACATGCCCCCAGCAGACCGGATCAGCATGTCGGAGGTCGACGGGGTCAAGGTCGTCCGCTTTCACGACCGCCAACTGTTCGACGAACGGACCGTTCGCGAAGTCGCCGACCAGATCGCCGCCAAACTCCCCAACGACGGCAAGCCGATCCGTCTGGTGCTTGACTTCAGTGAAGTCGGCCTCATCTCCAGCACCCTTCTGAGCAAGCTCATCCTGCTGCAACGCCGGGTCGACGGCTCGCACGGCAAACTCCGGCTCTGCGAGCTTTCTCCCGTCCTCCAGCAAGTCTTCCGCACCTCCAACCTCGACCGCCTCTTCGGAATCGACCGCGATCAGAGGTCGGCCATGGAAGTGCTCCGAGTCTGAGCGCGTTGCCAAATCCCTGCGCGCGTTGAATTCCGGCGACGCAGCCTGCACCCTCCGCTAAGCGGCCTAGCGTTGCGATAGAAGGCGACGTCATGTGTCGCCTGCGACGCTCCGGCGCGAATCGGGAGGTAGGCATGCGTGAACTGAAAAGGTCGACCGAGGAAGGGGTCTCGTCACGTCCTCGACGGACCGGGGGACCCCACATCTCTCTGGAACGCCGGCTCCATCCCCGGCTGCCTGCGGTCGACTACAGAATCTGGGTCGGCGGTTGGGCGTCGGCGCGCGACTTCGTCACGATCGCCGCGCGCGTCGTCAACCTGAGCCGGGGCGGCTCACTGATTCTGACGAACGTCCCCTTCGCCGTCGGCGACGACGTTTGGCTGCGGCTCGGAAGTCCCGCCTACGACGGCTGCGTCCGGGCGGAAGTTCTCGATGCGACCCCAACGAGCGAAGGCGATCACCTCGTTCGTCTCTGTTTTCACGAGCAATGTCCGGACGTCTTCTACGAGGTGGTGACCATCGGGCTCGCCTTTGGAGACGGTGAGCATGGAAAGGCTTCGCAGGGGGCCTGACGAGGTGGCGCAGGGTGACAGGACCGAGGACCTCCTCGAAGCCGTTTCGTTACCTGATCGCCCATCGGCGTGAGCCGGCGAGCAACTGTTTGGGGCTTCCTCGGTTTGTGGGCTGAGCATGGGAGACCCGCAACTTCTCCATCGATCACCGGTAACGCGATTCGCGGAATCGGGACCTCCTCACTCATAGGAGCCGCGGCCTCATCCCGAGGCCGCGGCTTCGTGCGCGCTGGGAACGTTGACCTGGCGGACGCCGGCCTCCATAATCACGAAGACGTCTGTCCGACGTTCGTCCTGATTTCGACGCCGTCGTTATGGCCGCCGTGCGGTCGAAGCGCGAGCGGGCGGGGAGAGGTGGGTCTTGGGGCTCTTCGGCCGCGCGAAGAACTTGATCAAGGGCCTTGCGGCTCCGAGCGAAGCCGCTGTTCAGTACTACAACGTCGTCTGTCCGTTGGGCCATCGTGTCCGGGGCCAACGGACGGCAGGCTATCAAGCGCTCAGGTGCCCGGCGTGCGGCGAGGGGGTCTTCGTCCTGCCGATCAGCCCGCTGCCGGACCCAGGCCCCAGGCTCGCATCCCCTTCGGGTCGGCGAAGCGTCGATCCCCTGGAATCGTCGCGGGTCGTCGAGGAAGGCCCGGTCGAGCTCCACGACCCTGGCGAAGCGACCATTGAGATCGCCGACGCCCCGAAACCGCGACAAGACGTGGAGATCCCCTGGGAAGAGGACGTCAAGCCTTCGCCCTCCCCGGCGGAGTCGACCCCAACGCGGCAACCGGAGCCTCGTCAGCCCGAGGCCCGACCCCGTGCGGAGCCCTCGCGTAAACCGAGCCGTCCCATTCCCGAACCAGCAATGATCGAGGTCCAGTCGCGCGGCCGCCGTCGCGAGGGCTGGCACCCACTCTGGATTTTCGGGGTCGTCGGTTTGCTCGTTCTGGCGACCGTGGCTCTTCGCGTTCGGCGGAACCTCCGACAGGAGTATCCCCAACTCGCCGAGTTGGGTCGCGTCGAAGGGATCCCCGCACTCCAGGCCGGCGAATTCGACCGCGCGTACCAACTCCTGGCTCCGGCCCGGCTCGCCGTCGATTCCCTCGGCGGCCAGGTCGAGGGCGCCGATCGGATCCGTCAGGCCGCCGATGAGGCTGAACTCTACGTCAACTTATCTCCGATCGGCCTGGAGGAAATGCTCAACGACGCCCATCTCAAAACGCCCGAGGCCTGGGCTCCTGTTTTCTCCCGGTACAAAGGGAGGGGCGTTCTGTTCGACGCCCACATCAGCTCGACTCCGGACGGGCCGAAGAACCGTTACGAGATCGACTATATTGTCCTTCCCACCGAGCAGGCCGCCAACTTTCGAGCCGGCGGCCTTCGCCCGGCGACCACGGCGAGGATCGACTTCAAGGGATTCGAGTTGTTCGACCTGGCCAAACCCAAAGTCGGCGACCACGTCGTCTTCGGGGCCCGCCTGGCCGGCTTTCAGTACGACGCATCAAAAGACGAGTGGATCGTTTCGTTGGAGCCCAAGAGCGGGCTGTTCGTCCAGTTTCACGAGGCTTTGGAATCGCTGGGATGGCCCGAAGCCGTCGGTGGCGGAGCCGCTCCTGAGATCGGAGGCCAACGATGAGACGCTTCAGCCTCGTCCTGACCATCTTTGTTCTGACCTCCGGCCTTCCCGCGGCCAGAGCCTGGCAGGAGTCGGCCACAGCCGTCGAGCCCGCCGACCTGGCGCGTCGCGAGGATCTGGTGGGCAAGCTCGTCAACGTGGACGACCGCGTCCGGTTCTTTCAGAACCACCCGCGCGTCGGCTTCGACGAGTTGTATCTCCGTCGCACGCCCGTGGTCTTCCGTCTCCCCCCACCGTTGCGTCCCGACTCGCAGCCGGGAAATCCGGCGGTCGTCGTACAGGGGCGATTGGTCAGAGAAGGTACGCAGCTTTTCGTCGATGTGACGTCGCTCAGCCTGCAACCGGCTGACCTCGAACGTCTCGACAAGAGCGTGGCCTCGCTCTCGGCACGCGATTACACTTCGCGCCTGAAGCTGGCGGAGTGGGCGGCGAGGCGAGCCCGGGATTTTGCCGACAACGCTCTGGCCGCGCGGGCGAAGGAGATCGAGGCGGAAGGCTATCGGATTGAATCCAACGCCAAACGCCTCGTCGACCCTCCTCAGGAATGGCTGTCGCTGGCGAAAGAAGGGCGGAAGAAGGGCGTCGCCGAGCCCGATCCATCGGCCCTCGCTCATCGAGCGTTTCGCGCCATGCTGGCGGCTGCGAAGAGTCCGCCCGACCTGGACTCGCTCAAGGAGGAGGTCGAACGGTTTTTCCCGTCGTCCGCGACCCCTCCCGCCGGCGGCGAAACGGGCCTTGGCGCCTGGGGGGAGCAGTACGAGCAGGACCCGGCCACGGCCTACCGTTCCGCCCCCGCGGGGGTCCGATCGGCCCTCGACCGCCGACTTTGGGCCGACATCGTACAGAAGGTGCTGGAGTCGCGGGTCGCCATGGATCTCCAGGGCGCGCTCAAGGCTGTGGACGATGCCGAGAAGTTGGTGCCCGAGAGGCCGTTGCTGGCGGCGAAGCTGGTCGATCAGGCCCAGACGCGGGCCCGAGAGACTCTGGCCTCGCTGAGTTTGGCCGAAGCTCGCAGCGTCGCGTCTCTCCTGCAGAAGCAGGCCAAAGACCAAGGACCGGCGCTCGAATTCTACCGCGATTGGCTCAAGGTCCGCCGAGATCGACTCAGTCCCACCGACGCGGAAGGGCCCGTTGCACTCGCATCGCTCTATGAGTCGCTGCTGAACGACGCCGACTCCGCCCGACGGCTCCTCGATCGGGCCTGGAAGATCGCGCCGGGATCGGGACCGGTCACCGAGGCGTACAAGCTCCGGGGCTATCGTCGAGTCGGAGACGGGTGGGAGAAAGATTCCCCGGCCGTCGCCGAGGTCGCCGCGGCGCCGACCGGAACGCCCGACGCCAGCCTGCAAGGCAAAACCCCCGCGGAAGTCAAGGCCATCGTGGGCGGGGAACCGACGAATCAGGTCGTCGTCGCCACCAAGGGACGGATTACTCTCCAGTGGATCTTCCAGGAGACCCGGCAGACGCGTTACGTCAATTTCGAGCGTCGTCCAGGGAGTCAGACTCCGCGCGTGGTGTCTGATTTCTTTCTGGCTCGGTAGGAAATGGTGCCCGTTCCGTCGGGAGAAACCCTCCATTCTCGATGAATAAATCGTTGAGCAGGCGATTTTTTTGTTGATTTTCGGGGATCTGGCTCCAAAATAGCGACGCTTTCCCGCCTCCTCATCCTTCCGCCTCTGATCGTCGAGCATCCCCCCACGATCGAAGGGGTCGGCCCATCCGGGAATGAAACGCCGCAGGCGATTCAAGATGGCCGCAGGCGCGGACCGAGAAGGTTGGAACAAAATCCTAGAAAATTCGTCAAACCTTTCGAGGATCGCGGCGTAGAACTCCCAACATCGGTTTGGTCGAGTCTTCGATCCCTCCCCCTTGCCGGCGGCGCACTATGTGCTAGTAGTCGATCGCTGGGAGGCTGAGGATGGGTCGGAACGACTGAACCCGTGGGGAATCCCCCGTTCCGAACGACCGGGGCCGCGTGAATGAGCTATCCTTGGGTCGACATCCAATTCGAACCGTATCATACGTTCGCTGATACTCGTCGGTGATGCGGAGTCCGAACCGCGGCAGCCGAGTCTCGGTGAGATCGAAGAAATACACCAGGAGGTGTAAGATGGCCCGTAAAGACGCTCTGCTTCGCTTGACCTCTCGGTTGGTCGCACGACGGGACGCTCTCCGCAAGGCCCTCTCCGGGGACCTCGACGGTTTTCGTAAATTCTCCGAGACGGGCGGCGTGGGCGATAACGTCGACGCGGCGGTCGACTCGGCCAACGACGAGATCAGCTCCCGGCTAGTAGAAATCGAGAGTCGCGAACTAGGCCAGATCGAGCACGCCCTGCAGCGGATCGCCGCCGGGGTCTACGGTCGTTGCGAGTTCTGCGGCGGTAAGATTTCCGAGCCTCGTCTGAACGCTCTTCCCTATACGAACAGCTGCATTGATTGCCAGCGCGAGAACGAGCGGCTAGGGCAGGGGGGCCGCGGGCTGGAGACCGATTCCCACCGGTGGGCCAAGGTCTTCTCCAAGCCGGCCGATGACGAAGCCGAAGCCCCGATCAATCTCAGCGACTTCGAGATGGACTTCAGCGACTCCGCCCGCTGAGACGGCGACCACGGCGCGGGCCGTTTGAAGAGCGATTGATGGAAACGACGCAGGCCGCCGAGAGATTGGTATCTCTCGGCGGCCTGCTTTGCTTTTGGCTCAGGGGAGTCGCGAGGTCGACCCTGGATCAAACGCGATAATTCGAGCGAGCGCTGAACGGAGGGCGATCAATAGCGGTCGCGACCGCCACGGCCGCCGCCGTAGCCGCCGCCACCGTAGCCGCCGCCGCCGCCACCGTAGCCGCCGCCGCCGCCACGGGAGCCGCCGCCGCCGTAGCCGCCGCCGCCACCGTAGCCGCCGCCGCCGCCACCGGGTCGGGGCTCACGAGGACGAGCCTCGTTCACCGTGAGACGCCGGCCGCCGTTCTCCTGGTCGTGCAGTGCCCGGATCGCATCCTGAGCTTCGGCGTCCGTGTCCATCTCGACGAAGCCGAATCCCTTGCTGCGACCGGTCTCGCGGTCCGTGATCACCTGGGCGCTCTGGACCGTCCCGAACTGGGAGAACATCTGCTCCAGCTCAGCACTGGTGACCCCGTAGGCGAGGTTCCCGACGTACAATTTCTTGCCCAACTTGCAATCTCCTGAGCCTGGTCGTAAAGCGGCCCGCATTTGACTTTCTGGGCCGAGGCGAAAGGGGCCGGATGGAGGCCCGGGGCGGCGGGGCAGGGGAGTCGGCGATAAGGTCCTACGAGGATCGACGTCGCGAAAACTTCCAGTTCCCAACCATCCCTGATTATACAGTCGCCTTGTGACGCCTCCCAACAAAATCATTCGCGTTTTGAGGGATTCGCGAGACCGGTTTCCAACCGTTGACAGGCCTGATGGTACTCCCCCGGCGTATTGAGGTTCAGAATCGTCGAGAGCGTTGGGTCTACGTGTCGCAACTCGTGTTCAGGGATAAGTTTGCATCGCACCGCGGAGAGAACCGCCGAGAGCCGTCGGGTGCCTGCGGCGAGCAATTCCTCGGCCGCCGCCCTCACGGGAGAGCAGCGGTAGAGCGCCGCGATGGGGCTGGGACGGCCGTCGACGATCCCGGCGACCGCTTCTTGATCGCCGATCCTCGATGCCAGCAACTCCAGCCACGCTGGCGAAAAGAAAGGTGCGTCGACAGCGCTAAGGTAAGCCAGTTCCGTCCTCTTTGGGACGGCCCGGAGCCCCGTGACGAATCCGTGAAGCGGTCCCCACCCGGCCTCGGTGTCTCGCGAGATGACGACATCGGCCGGGAGGTTCGGCACGATCTGATCGGGAGCGGCCGAGATGATGACCGGCGATGTTACGGGCGAGAGCAGTCGCACCGCGCGTTGCAGAAGTGATTCGCTCCCCATCGGAAGGTCGGCCTTCGACCTCCCCATGCGTCGACTCTGGCCGCCGGCGAGGATGATCGCCGCGATCTCGGGCATGCTTGGAAACCCCGCGAATCGGACTTACGGCCTGTTCGAATCGGCGACTCGGGGAGGCTCGGATCGACGAAAGGCGACGACGTCGGCCAGGGGGCCGTCCCCAGGCGCAAAGTCGACAGGGCGCGCCCCGTTGAAGCCCCCGTTGCAGAGGATGAGAGCTTCACCTTCCAGCTTATAGACCCCCTGAATCTCGGGGATCGCCTGAAAGTCGCCAGCCGAGAAGCCCACCCAGTCCACTCGCTTCGGCGATGTGGACTCGTCGATTCTAATTTCCCCTCGCGCCTTGATCTTCAAGCCCTGAGGCGTGTGGATGACGACGTGCGCCTGTTTCCCCGTGAACTCAAGGGTCACGCGCAACTCGCGTGAAGCGCCCGCCTGAGTCTCCCACTTCCCCTGGAGCTTTGCTAGATCCCCGGAGACCAGGCCGTCCTCGCCGGCCTCGGCCCATGCTGCCGTCACGACGAGGAATCCCAACGCCCACCGAATACGAGTTCCGACCACGTTCGCCTCCCTCGTTGAATCTCGATGCTTCTGAATCGCGCCGATCGGTTGAGCACTCCCGCCTTATGATCACTTCGCTCCGGTGCCGGCCGTGGGCAGCCAGGCGTCGAGGCTGGACTTGAGAGCCTCGACGTATTCCGGGTGCTGGGCCGAAACGTCCCGTCGTTCACCTGGGTCGTGAGCCACATCGTAGAGTTCGGGCTTGCCGCCGCGCGTGACGACGAGCTTCAGGTCGCCCTGCATCGCCGCGATCTGATCTGAGCCCTCGTCACGCCACTTCCAGAAGAGTGCTCGAGGCGGCAGAGAGCCCTTCCCGAGCCAGACCGGTAGCACGTCCAGGCCGTCCACATGCCATGAAGGCGGAACGGTCGCCCCCGCCGCCGCCGCGAAGGTCGGCAGGAGGTCGATGAGTCCGAAAACCTCGTTGGAGGCGCTCCCCGCGGCGATTCGCCCCGGCCATCGCACGACGGTCGGCACCCGGAGGCCCCCTTCCCACAGGGTCCGTTTTTGACCGCGGAAAGGCCCGTTGCTGTCGAGCGCTGCACTCGCCCCGACGTTCCCCGCTTCGAAGGTGGCTCCGTTATCGCTCGTGAAGACGATCAGCGTCTCCTCGCGGAGTCCCAGGGCGTCGAGCCGATCGAGGACCCGCCCCACGTTCGTATCAAGTCGGGTCACCATCGCGGCATAGTGGGAACCGAACTCCTGGCCCGGCGTCGGCTCCGGCACCCGTCCACGGTGCTTCTCAACCTCTTCAGCAGGGGCGGCGACCGTGAAATGGGGAGCGATATAGGCGAGGTAGAGGAAGAACGGCTCCTCACGACGACGATCCAGGAAATCGAGAGCGCGGTCCGTGAAGAGGTCGTCGGCGTACCCCGCGACGGGAACGCGACGGCGGCCATCCCAGAGCTGCTTGGGGAATTTCTCCCAGGCGGCCGTCGCGTCGGTATAGCCGAAGAACGCATCGAACCCCTGATCGAGAGGATGCACATAGTCGCGTTCGCCTGCGGGTGGTCGGCCGTGATGCCACTTGCCGAAGACGCCCGTTGCGTAGCCGACCGGCTTCAACGCCTCGGCGATCGTGGTTTGAGCCGAGGGGAGGTCGTCGCTGTTCCTGGCGACTCCGGAGTGGATTGGCGACTTGCCCGTCAGGAAAGCTCCCCGGCTCGGAGCGCAGATTGGGGCAGCGGCGTAGCATCGATCGAGTTTCAACCCCTGGGCGGCGAGTCGATCGAGATGAGGCGTGGACCACTCCTTCCGCCCGTTGAATCCGACATCCCCCCAGCCAAGGTCGTCGGCCACGATCAGCACGACGTTCGGTCGATGCTCACCAGACTTCGCTGAGCCTGTGAACAACAGGCTGACCACCCAGGTTCCCATCCAGAATCGTGCCTTGCTCATGTCTCGTCACGCTCCCCTGGGGGGTCAACTAGGTGACTCATCACAACTGGATTCGACCAGACACGCTCCAGGTCTTCAGACAATCAATAGTTTGCCTATTGGAAAAGTCAAGAATAGGGTCGGCGACGCGCCGGCTTTTGACTTGAGGAGAGTCGGAGAGGTATATTGAAGGGGCGATGGTCCCCTTCGGGCGTTTTTGCGCGATCGTTCGCACACCTGCCGCGTCAGCCGATCTTTAGGCCTGGAGCCTGTTTATGAAGATGCGGTCGGCCTCGATGATGCTCGCTGCGGGCTCGCTGGCAGTCGGCCTGGGAGTCGGCTTTCAGCTCGGTCGGGGCGGCGGTGTCTTGTCTGCCCAGGTGGCGCCCGCACGCGGTGGGGACGGGGCGGAGCTCCACAAGGTCAGCCGAGTGGAGGAGAACGACGCCAAGACCTATGACGAGTTGGCCCGGGAGTACGACCGGTTCAAGCACGTCGACCGGATGTTCGAGCTGGTTTCGCGGGCCGTCCGTCCGACGGTCGTCCATATCGTCACCCAGAAGACGACGCGGCAAGAGGAAGGCCAACGGGTCCGTAAATTCGAGGAGACGGGCTCGGGGGTGATCGTCCGGAGCGACAAGGCTCCGGGATTGTTCGTGCTGACGAATCACCACGTGATCGAAGGGGGACGGCCCAACCGGGTGCGGGTCTATCTCCACGACGGTCGTTCGTTCGCGCCGGAGAAGATCTGGAGCGACGTCATGGCGGACGTGGCCGTGCTCAAGCTCGACCGAGACGATCTTCCCGCCGCACGCCTGGGCGACAGCGACACGGTTCAGATTGGGAGCTGGGTTCTGGCCCTGGGCAGCCCGTTCGGACTGACGCATTCGGTCTCTCAGGGAATCATCAGCGCCCGCAGCCGCCACATGGATGAACTGCAGGACGTCGAGAACCAGGACTTCCTTCAGACCGACGCGGCGATCAATCCCGGAAACTCAGGCGGTCCCCTGGTGAACATGCTCGGCGAGGTGATCGGCGTGAACAACTCGATCGCCAGCAGCCACGGCGGCAATGAGGGGGTCGGCTTCAGCATCCCGATCAACCTCGCGCGTTGGATCATGAACGAACTGATCGTGAACGGCCGGGTATCTCGCGGTGGGCTGGGCGTGGAACTCGACCCCGACTTCCGGCAGGAGAAAGCCGTCGAGCGTGGGCTCGATCGCCCCCGAGGCGCACTGATTCAGAGCGTCAGTCCGAATTCGCCGGCTGCGCAGGCCGGCGTCCGCAAGGGTGACGTCGTTATTGAGTTCGCCGGCGTTCCGATCCAGGATCTGAACCACCTGATTAACACAGTTTCGATGGCCCCGATCGGCCGGGCCGCCGAGCTTGTGGTCTGGCGCGATTCGCGGGAAACCAAGCTCCAGGTCACGGTGGCCGAACGGGAACGGACGCTCCGCACTCCCAACGACTCCAACCGCACCGGGGGAAAACCCGACGGAGCGCCCACTCCCGCCCTTGGGCTCGATCTGATCAGTCTCGACGACGATTCAGCCGTCGCTCACGGGCTTCCTCGCACAACCCGAGGAGCCCTGGTGGTCGCCGTCGACCCCGACAGCCCGTTCGCCTCGCTCTGCAAGGTCGACGATGTGATTTCCTCCATCAACGATCAGGCGATTCAGTCCGCCGAGCAGGCGGCGCGGTACCTCGCCCACGAGGACGCATCCCCACTCATCATCCAGATCGACCGCCCCGCCAACGGCCGGATCGAACGCCACATGTTCCGGGTTCCCTGACGAATGCACGCAATGGAATTGGTCGCGACGGCCGTCGAACGCCTGGCCTCGAACAAGCACCTGGGGCGTGAGGAAGTCCGCGACGCCGTCGCCGCGATGCTCGACGGCCAGGCGGGAGACGTCGAGACCGCCGCCTTCCTCACGGCCCTTCATATCAAGGGCGAGACCGGCGAAGAATTGCTCGGCGCGGTCGAAGCGATCCGCGAGCGGATGATCTCGTTCGACTCAGGCCGATCGGGAGCGATCGACACCTGCGGCACCGGCGGCGACCGGGCCGGAACCGTGAATATCTCGACGGCGGCGGCGGTCGTCGTGGCGGCCTGCTCGGTTCCTGTCGTCAAGCATGGCAACCGCGCCGCGTCCGGCAAGTCCGGGAGTTCGGACGTTCTGGCGGAGCTGGGCGTCGCCGTCGAGGCGGAGCCCGCATTACTCCGTTCGATTTTGGATGACCTGGGGATCGCCTTCCTGTTCGCTCCGCGGTTCCACCCGGGTCTGCGAGGAGTCGCTCCAATCCGACGAAGGTTGCCGTTTCGGACGGTCTTCAACCTGGTCGGGCCGTTGTGCAACCCGGCATCGCCTGCGTTCCAGGTCGTGGGAGTTCCCCGCGAGTCGCACGCCCGACGAATGGCCGAGGTTCTTGCCCGGACTCCCTCCATCCAACGCGCCGTCGTCGTGCGGGGCGTCGACGGGCTGGATGAGGTCACGCTCACTGGCCCGACCGAGGTCTTGCTCGTCGAAGGAGGTACGATCTCCGAACTGACGTGGACTCCGGCTGATTTCGGGCTTCCCGAAACCCACGCGAGGGGACTGGGGGTCGACGGTCCGGCGGCGAGCGCCGCGCTGATTCGGCGGACATTCGCCGGCGAAGACGGTCCGGTCCGGTCGTACATCCTGGCCAACGCCGCCGCCGCCTTGTGGACGGTGCAGGGAACGCCGCTCGCCGACGCTGTCGTCTGTGCCGCCGAGGCGATCGATTCGGGTCGGGCCGCTTCGCTTCTGGAGCGTTGGGCGGAGCTTTCTCAGCCTCAAGCCTGAGGCGTGTCGTCGGCCTTCGATGGGTTCAGCCAGAGTTCCTCGAGGACGGAGTATCCGGCGTCAGCCATTCCCAGGGCCTTGTAAGCGTCCTGGGCTCGGTGGTTTTCGTCCTCGACGTAGAGCCGGATTCCGATGACGTCACCGGCCGCGATCGCCTCTTCGCGAATTCGGGCGTAGAGAGCCTTGAAGACGCCCAGGCCGCGGGCGTCGGCCGCAACGTAGACGCTCTGAAGCCACCAGAGCCAGCCGTTGCGCCAGTCGCTCCACTCGCGGCTGACCGCCGTCTGGCCGATGACGCCGCCGTCGCGGACGGCAACCCAGTATCGAAGCCGATCGGACTCCGCCAACGCGCGGTCGACGCCCTCGCGAAGGATCGCAAGGTCGAGCGCTTTGTCCTCAGTCTCCCAGGCGAGCCGGCGGTTGAACTCGACGATCACGTCGAGATCAGTGGGGACGGCGTCCCTGATCGTGAAAGGAGTCGTCAACGCCGGTCGCTCCGCCGGTCGCGGGCGCGTCGGCTGGCCTCCTGGAGGACCTTCCGTTCATCGTCGGTGAGGTCGTTGCCTCCCTCTCGGGCGATCTTGGCGAGGACCTCGTCGAGCCTGGCGTCGAGCTGGTCCTCCGGCAGTACCGAGGTGGTGGGAGTCATCGAGCCGACCGTCTCATTGGCGGTTCGGGTCGGGACGGGGGTCCGGGGACGGCTCGCCTCATAGCGAGGAGGTGCAACGACTTTCAGCCGGGGACGGCCGAACCGTCCCTCGATCAGTCGCGACCATCGGAGATCAAAATGCTTGAAGAGGAAGGCGAAACCCGCCCCCGCCAGGTGCGACTCGATGGCAACGCCTCCCGCGCCTCCCCGTCCCTCGGCCAGGATCGGCCAGACGAGGTAGATGGCCAGGACCAGCCACATCGGCATGGGAATGAAGCCGAAAAACAGGATCTCTCGCTTGGGGTAGTAAAGCGTGTAGAGCGTTACGACGGCCAACACCGCCCCAGAGGCTCCGATCATCGGCAACGGATTGGGGGAGAACTCCTGGACCAGGGCCCAACAGAACGTGCTGACGATCGCCGCGGCCAGATAGAAGGCCAGGAAGTCGCGCCCGCCGTAGAGCGACTCCATCTCCCGCCCCACGATCCAGAGGAACACCATGTTGACGATGATGTGCAGGAATTTCTGCTGATCGTGGAGGAATGTAGCCGTCAACAGCTCCCAGATCCGGCCCTGATGGAAGATCCCCCGCGGCGTGGCAGCCAACCAGTCGACGACGAATCCGTCGTCGATATTGAGGAGTCGCTGGGCTAGGAAGACGACCACATTGATGAGGATGAGGGTCTTGCACCAGGGGGCTGGACCGCTGAACCACCCGGGCCCGGTTTTCTCGCCACGATAATACTCGCGGTCGTAGATTCCCATCTTCAGCGGGGCTCCCGGAAAGGCGGCGTCTGGGCAAGTTCTCGGTGGATCAGCGGCCTGAATCGTTCATCATGGGAGCCGCAGGGGAGACTGTCAACGCCTGCCGTGAAGAGTCGACGCGACGTCGCATCGGCCCTTCGTGCTTGACATCCGGAACGGCCTGTCGAGGCTGCGGTCAGTCGAGCATCAGAGCCTCGATCGCCTCGTTTCGGGTGTCGTAGATCGGCCAGACGATGTCGAGCGAAGTGACGCGAAGGAGTTCGCGCGTCCGCTCGGTCACGCCCGAGATGGCCATTGACCCGCCCCGAGCCGAAGCCAGCTTCCAGGTCCGGATCAGAAGGGCCAGGAACATCGACCCGAAATAGTTGACCCGGCTGAGGTCGAAGAGGATCAGCGGGTTGTCCTGCTTCTTAATCGGGTCGAGGATCATTTCGGCGGCCTGCTCCTCGAGCCGAAACGAGAGCTTTTCCAGCGCCGGAGTGGCCGTGATCACCGTCACGTCGCCATGTCGCTCGATCGTGAAGGCCTCGTCGGTGTTGGATTTGTTGGTGACCATACGATGTGGCTCGCTTCGAGAGGTGCGAATCGAAAGGGGTCGGGCCGTGGCGGAGTGGCGACGCGCCCGCATCATCTGCCACCTAGCCTAGCGCCTCATCGGCGCGTCGGCAAGGTCGAAGGAGGGCGGACGCGTCTTGCAGCCGTGGATGGTCTGATTTAGGCGGAGGGTCGGCAATTCGAGAAAGCGCGCACGACCTCGTAAAGATCACCGCTCACGAGCAGCTCGTCGTTTTCGAAGTCTCGAAGCCAGACGTAGTTGTCGCGATAAGCCTGGGCCAGCAGGGGATACAGGTCGCAGAGCCGGATGGGGATGGACGGGGATTCGACTTCCTCGTGGTCTTCCTCGGGATACGGGAAGAGACGCAGCCGTGCGGTCGCCATCGATATTCGTCCTCCGTGCAAGCCCGCGGGCCGAGATCGGACGATCCCGCGCCGTCTTCGTTTCGCTCGAGGGCCG
Source organism: Paludisphaera rhizosphaerae (assembly GCF_011065895.1). Taxonomy (NCBI): domain Bacteria; kingdom Pseudomonadati; phylum Planctomycetota; class Planctomycetia; order Isosphaerales; family Isosphaeraceae; genus Paludisphaera; species Paludisphaera rhizosphaerae. Next base: position 133,465 of record NZ_JAALCR010000015.1, read on the forward strand.
AGCATGAGCCAAAGGCGCGTCGACGAGACATGAGCTCGACCCGCCCGGCTCCATCCTGAGACAGATACATCCATCGGCGCCGCACGGGGGTGTGCATCAGGAAAAAGGGCGGTGGGGCGGGGCCGCTGGAGTTTCTGCCGGTATGGACTCTTCCCGCGCCGGCTCCGTCTGTTATAGTCGAGGGATCGCCCCCGCCGTCCAAGGCCCGGAGCGACCCTCCCACACCCTTGCAAGGGCCCCCTCCGTGAAGGCTCCTCGAAGCGGAGTGAATCGTCGCGATCTTATGCGCCTCCGGCGTATGGGAGATCAGGCCTCGCGCACTCCCGTCGACGCTCACGGGCACGCTGGGGCCGCCGACCTGCTGCGCGTCCACCGGCCGGGGATGGGCTCTTCTTTCGAGGTCCGTCTGGGGGCCCGCGTCCCTGGCGGCCTCGATCTGGCTTGCCGCGCTTTGGACGTGGTCGAGGCCCTCGAATCCCAACTGACGATCTATCGCGACGATTCCGAGGTCGCCCGCCTCAACCGGACGGCCCATGAGGCTCCGGTCGTCGTCGAAGAGGGCCTGTTCCGGCTGCTGGAGTTGGCCCGAGCGATTTCGGAGTGGAGCGGCGGCGCGTATGACGTGACCGCTGGGGCCCTGTCCGAAATCTGGGGATTCGTTCGAGGCCCTCGTCGCGTTCCCTCCGACGCCGAGCGGGCTGACGCCCTCGCTCGTTCGGGGTGGAACAAGCTCCACCTCGATCCGGCTCGTCGCTCGGTCGCATTCGACGTGCCGGGGCTTGTGGTGAATTTCGGCAGTATCGGCAAAGGATATGCGATCGACCGGGCCGTCGACGTGATCCGAGGCCATCTTCTGCCGACCTCGGCTCTGGTGCACGGCGGCCGTTCCAGCCTGTACGCCCTGGGGTCCCCCCCGGGCCGATTCGCCGACCGTTGGGACGTCGCCTTGAGGAATCCGTTCGACGCCGAAACTCCCCTGGGGGCCTTTCGCGTCCGCAATCGCGCGATCGGTACTTCAGGAGACGCATTCCAGCGGTTCGAGGTCGGCGGCCGATCATACGGCCACATCCTCGATCCTCGCACGGCCGAACCGGTCGAAGGACCGGCCAGCCTGACCGTCCTCGCCCCCAACGCCGCCGAGGCCGATGCGCTTTCGACGGCCCTATACGTCCTGGGTCCCGACGCCGCCCGCGACCTGGTCGCGCGCCGGCCCGAGATCGGGGTCGTCATCGTCGAGGAGGGGCCGTCGGACCGCTCCCCACGCGTCACCGCCATGGGACTCGGCCCCGGCGATTTCTCCCCCACCTGACCCCCTTCACGCCTGTAAGCTAGTCAGTAAGAAAGGAGGCGTCCCCTGAACGCCGTCAGACGCTACCAGATAGGGTTCCTCGGGGCGCTCTTTCTCGTGCTCCTCCGCATCGCGATCGGCTGGCATTTCCTCACCGAGGGGCTTGAGAAGTATCATGCCGACAAGACCGGCAAGCCCTTCTCCGCCGAAATGTACCTGAAAAACGCCAACGGTCCTTTCGCCCCCTACTTCCGGGGCATGCTGCCGGATCCCAACGGGATCGACCTGCTCACGCCCGAGCGGCTCAAGCAAGCCTGGACCGACGACGTCGCCAGGATCGAGCGGTTCTACGGTTTCGACGAAGATCAGAAGGGACTCGCCGAAAAGCGCCTGGCCGAGGCCGTCAAGTGGGCCGACCAGTGGTTCGCCATTCCGGACAACGCCCACGACCGAGACAAGTACTTCCACGACCTGCGTCAAGCGATGCTCGTCGAGCGCGACCCGAAGGCCATGTCGTTCGAGAAAGAACGAGCCTGGGACGCCCGCAAGGAGCTGGAAGGCGATCGCAGGAAGCTCACCGCCCCCATCCTTGAACAGGCCGCGGCGCTGCGAGCGGATATCATCGGGAAGGCGACCCCCGACCAGAAGGAGGCCAAGGCCAAGGCCATCGACCTGACGGGTTCCGGTCCCCAGTATCAGGGACCGACGACCTTTCTGGACGTCGTCAACGTAATGACCAAGTACGGTCTGATCGTGATGGGCGTCTGCCTGATCCTGGGTCTCATGACGCCGTTCGCGGCCCTCTGCGCGGCGGCCTTCCTGGGGATGATTTATCTCTCGATGCCTCCCTGGCCGGGCCTCCCAGACAATCCGAAGGTCGAGGGACACTACTTCATCGTCAGCAAGAACCTGATCGAGCTGATCGCCTGCCTGCTGATCGCCTGCACGCCGAGCGCCCACTGGCTGGGACTCGACGCCCTGCTGTTCGGCGCCCGCCGCCGTCGCCGCCTGGCTCGCCTCGATGCGGCCGAGGCGCGGGCGGAAGCCGATGACCTTGCCGCCGACGAATCCGCCCGTTACGCGTCCCGTCACTAAGAGACGCTTCTTATTCGAGAGGAAATGCCATGACGCATCTGACCCCCGAGCAGCGCCTCCTGGGCCGTGAGAACGCCGACCGGGCCCTGGGCATGAGCCGTCGCGACTGGTTGGCCGCCGCGGCCGCCGCCCCCGCGATGGGCGCCTACTATTTCGGCTACAACAAGATGGGGGACAAGCCCCCCGTCAAGGCGGCGATCATCGGCACCGGCGACGAAGGTTGCCAGGCCATGATCCGCTTCCACAACCGCGACTACATGAACTTCATCGGGATGTGCGACATCCGCCCCACCCAGCAGGAGCGGGGCCGCAAGGAGTTCGCCAGCCACAAGCAGTACGGCGAGGCCGACGCCGCCAAGATCAAGCAGTACAAGAACAAGGAAGAGATGTACGCCGACCCGGACGTCGAGGTCGTTGTCATCGCCCTGCCGCTCTGGCTGCACGCCCCGGTCGCCATCGAGGCCATGAAGGCCGGCAAGCACGTCTTCACCGAGAAGCTGATGGCGCACTCGATCGCCGAGTGCAAGCAGATGTGCCGGGTCGCCCGTGAGACCAACAAGCTGCTCGCCGTGGGCCACCAGCGCCACTACTCGGCGCTCTACGACAACGCCAATTACCTGCTCACCAGCGGGCTGATCGGCGACGTTCGCCACATCCGCGCCCTCTGGCATCGCAACAACGCGCTGCCTCGGATTGCCAAGGACAAGGCCGGCAACACGGTCTATGACTCCAACGGCCTGCCCCAGGTCGAGCGTGACGAGAAGGGAAACATCGTCTACCAGGATTCCTGGAAGCGTCCCATTCCGGACGCCGACAAGGACGTCGACTTCAAGGCCCACGGTTATGAGAGCCTCGACGAGCTGATCCGCTGGCGGCTCTACAACCGCACCGGCGCCGGCCTGATGGCCGAGCTGGGGAGCCACCAGCTCGACGCCTGCTCGATCTTCCTCGGGAAGAAGCACCCGCTCGCCGTCACCGGCGTCGGCGGCAAGTTCTTCTACAAGGACGACCGCGAGGTCGACGACCACGTCTTCACGATGTTCGAGTTCCCGGGGGCCGACGAGTCGGACCGCATCGTCGTCACCTACTCGTCGATCAACACGAATTCCTTCGACGGCTACGGCGAGCAGGTCATGGGCTCGAAGGGGACGATGCTCGTCGCCGGCGAGAAGGAACTGCTCCTCTTCAAGGAGGCCGGCGCCGCCGCGCTCTCCAAGACGACCAGCGTCACGGTCGAGACCCAGGGCAAGAAGCCGGTTCTGGAGACCAGCCCCAGCACCGCCGGCCCCAGCGCCGCGACGGCTATCGGCGGCCTCGCCACGGCCGACCCGTCCCGCGGGTATCGTGAGGAGCTGGAGCACTTCGCCTACTGCGTCCGCCACGGCGACGCCTCCAACTATCACGCGGACAAGGACCACCAGCCCCGCTGCAAGGGCGAAGTCGCCCTGGCCGACGCGGTCATCGCCCTGACCTCCAACATCGCGATGCGCGAGAACCGCCGGATCGTCTTCGATCCCAAGTGGTTCGACTACGCCGACAACGCCACCCCCGACGGCTCGACCGTGGTGGTTCAGCGCGGCTGATTCGTCTCTCCGATGATTGCGACGGGCGGGACGATCGACCTCGCCCCGCCCGTCCCTCCTTTCTCGCCCGTGGTTTCCCGGCGCGGCGGTCCTCTCTCCCTCACCGAGCCGACGTCTCGCGTCGCCCCGTCTTCGTTCGCCGGCTCACGTCGAGGAACCGTTCATGCAACCCGCCCCTGCTCCCGCTCCCGACGCCGACACTCAGCGTGCGTCCGCCCGCGTTCAACTTCCCGAGGTCGAGGTCGACCTTCCTGTGATCGTCGGCACCGAGGACGAGCACGCCGTCGATATCAGTCGGTTCCGAGACAAGACCGGCTACGTCACGCTTGACCCGGGCTTCGGCAACACCGCCGCATGCAAGAGCGCCATTACGTACATCGACGGCGAGCAGGGCATCCTCCGCTATCGCGGCTATCCGATCGAAGAACTGGCCGAAACGAGCACCTTCGTTGAAGTCGCCCTGCTGCTAATCTTCGGCGAACTCCCGACGAAGGAGAGGCTCGAACGCTTCCGCGGGATGCTCACCGACGAGCAACTTCTCCACGAGGGGATGCGCTACCACTTCGAGGGCTTCCCCTCGCACGGGCATCCCATGGCCATGCTCTCGGCCATGATCAACGCGTGCGGATGCTATCATCCGGAACTGCTCTCCTCCGAGATGGACGACGAGCGGCTGCTCCGGGCGACGGCCACGGTCATGAGCAAGGTCTGCACGATCGCGGCGTTCAGCTACAAGATGACGAAGGGGCAGCGGATGGAATATCCCGACCCTTCGCTCTCCTACTGCCGCAACTTCCTGCACATGATGTTTTCGAAGCCGCACCGGCGGTACGATCCGCCGTTGCAGGTCGTCCGGGCGCTGACGAAGTTCCTGATCCTCCACGCCGACCACGAGCAGAACTGCTCGACGTCGACGGTTCGCATGGTCGGCTCGTCGGGGGCCAACGTCTTCGCCTCGGTCGCCTCTGGCGTGTGCGCCCTGTGGGGGCCGCTGCACGGCGGGGCGAACATGGCCGTGATCGAGATGCTCCAGGAGATCCAGGCCGGCGGCGACGATCCCAAGACGGTCGTCGCCAAGGTGAAGGACAAGAAGTTCCGCCTGATGGGCTTCGGCCATCGGGTCTACAAGAACTTCGATCCCCGCTCAAAGATCCTGGAGAAGACCTGCACCGAGTTGTTCGACGTTCTGGGCGTCTCCGACCCCCTGCTGGACACCGCCCGCGAACTGGCCTCGATCGCGCTCACCGACGACTATTTCCTGGAGCGGAAGCTCTACCCCAACGTCGACTTCTACAGCGGCATCATCCTCCGGGCGCTTGGCATCCCGTTGAACATGTTCACGGTGATGTTCTCGATCGGCCGTGTTCCCGGCTGGATCGCACACTGGTACGAACTTTACGGCGACCCCGACCGCCGCATCTGCCGGCCCCGTCAGATCTACACCGGGGCCGGCAAGCGCGAATATGTTCCGATGGATGCGCGTCGTTGCTAGAAGGGATCTCGCGGAAGGTCACTCGGGCGACTTGCGGAGCGGCCTGAAAGCGATCGCCCTCCGGACTGCGGGGGGCGTCGGCGCATCGGCCCCTTTGATCGCGTGCCAGAGGATTTCGTTCAGCTCGAAGTCGTCGACGAGGTCGTACTCGCGGAAGTCCATCTGCGACGACCGATCAGCTCCGTACGCCAGCGGCGTGTTCTTGGCGTTGAGATCGATCCGGGCCGGGAGGTGGTCGTAAGCCGTCAGGTCGGCCTGATCGGTGAATGACTCGAACATCGGCCTCGCCGCCGCGTCGAACTGGCTGAGAGGGTGCAGGCCGAGGATCAACTCCATCGTTCGAATCATGCTGACGGTCTGGTACTGGGTGCTGTCCACGAACTTGCGCTTGGTATACGGGCTGATGACGAGGCCCACGGTGCGGTGGGCGTCGACGTGATCGGGCCCGTTCTGGGCGTCGTCCTCGATGACGAAGATCGCCGTTTCCTTCCAGTATTTCGACTTGCTCACGGCGTCGACCAGTCGCCCGAGCGCCAGGTCGTTGCTGGCCACGCAGGCCTGGGGAGTGAAGGCTCCCGGCGTGGTCCCTGAAGTATGGTCCTCGCCCATGCTCATGACGATGAAACGCGGCAGGTCGCCGTCCTGTTCGTAGCGACGGAATTCTTCGAGGAAAGCGTCGACGTTGTCGGTGTCGCGGTCGCGTTCGCCGGCGACTTTCGGGATCCCGTACTTGGGCGCCATGTGGCCGACCAGGCCCGGGACGGCCGCCTCGAACTTCACGGCGCCATCGGCCTCGCTGACGCGGCGACCGGCTTCGCGATAGCTGCGATAGGTCAGCCCGGCACGGGCCGCGGCGTCCCAGATGTAGCCCGAGGGAGCCTTGGTCAGGTTCGCCTCATCGTCGTCGTCGATCCCCTCGCGGCGCGAGTACGTCAGCATCCAGTCGCGGGCGACGTAGTCGGTGTTGTAGGCCATGGTTGACCAGGGATGCCCGTCGCGAGAGACCTGGCCGTTGCAGTACAGGTTGTCCAGGAGAACGAACTCCTCGGCCAGCTTGTGGTGGTTCGGCGTCACCTCGCGGCCGAACATCACCAGGCTGGGATCGCCGTTCCCCTTTTCGATGTCGCCGAAAACCTGGTCGTAGGTTCGGTTCTCCTTGATGATGTAGATGATGTGCTTGATGGGCGACGGATCCCCAACCTTGGTTGGGATGGCCGTCTTGGTGGGATGCGGGGCGGCGGTCAGTTGCTCGTCAGAGTAAGGGCAGTTCTTGTAGACCGTCGCCGTGTAGGCGGCCAGGGCCTTCTCATCGGGAATTGGAACGATCGAAAGCGCGCCCGAGAGGGTCGTGCCGATGTAGGGGTAGAGTTGACCCCTGGCGTTCGCCTTCTTCGCCGGCGCCTGGGCAGTCTGTTTGTCGGCGTCGCCCTTCGCCTCTTTGGGATAGAAAGGGTTGGGCCTGGTCTGGTTCCCCTTTCCAACGCCGACGAGCAGGTTCTTGCCGTCGGGTGAAACCGCGACGGCGGTCGGGTACCAGCCGGTCGGGATGAATCCTTTGACGCTGCTTTCGTCTGGCTCCTCCACGTCGATGACGGCCACGCAGTTGTTATCCGCGTTGGCCACGTAGAGCGTCTCGCCGTCGGGGCTCACGGCCAGGGCGTCGGGCGTGCTTCCTTCAGGGGCGCGCGGGAACAGGCCCGTGAAGATCGTCTCGGTCACCACTCCGCGAGCGGTGTCGATCACCGCGACGTTGTTGCTCGAGGCGCAGGCGACGAACAGACGGTCGTCCTTCGGATGTCGGGCGATCTGGTTGGGATGCTCGCCCACGCCGATCTTCGCAACGACGCGGAGGTCGTTGGGTGAGATCGCCAGGACGCTGCGGCCCGCCCAGTCGGAAACGTAGAGCCGAGCCCCGTTGCGCGAGAGGGCCACATCATAGGGGCGTCCGCCGATCGTCGCGACGCGGTCGGGCGCCTTGCCGGCGACGTCGATCGCCGTAAGCGTTCCGGCTTCGACGTCCAGGGCGTAGAGAACCTGCTTCACCGGGTCGAACGTGAGACCGCCGTGGAAGTGCTTCGGCGCGGCCGCCCGCTGCTTTTTGGGGATCGCCGCGGTGGCGGGTTCGTCCTGGCCGATCCGGCGGAGTTCGCGCCCCTTGAGTTCGTATACGTGGCGGATCCCGGTCCCACCACCGGCCCACCAGACGCGATTGCTGTCCGGGTCGTGGGCAAGGCCGAACCAACTCTCCCGGACGTTCTGCCGCGCTACGACCGCCTTGGTCTTGAGGTCGACGAGGTTGAGGTCGTGGTCGTTGTACCCGTTGCACGTGACCAGGGCGTGCTCCCCGTCCGGCAGCGGGAGAATGTTGAGCGGCAGATCATGAAGGACGACCTGATCCCCAGCCGGAGAGATCGTCCAGCCGTTGGGGAGCAGGAATCCGCCCTCGACTGGGCCGGCCGCACGAGTCTTCGCGAGTGCGGGGCTAGCCTTTCGGGGATCTTCCTGCGCTAGAAGCGGCAGGGCCAGGGGGGCCGCCGCGGCGAGTCCGACGGCCATGAATCGGTAAGCGGAGGGAAATCGTCGGCCGAGGTTCACGAGTGGGTCCTCCCCGGAGAAGCTCACATCTCAAGTAGGGTTGAAGCTACCGAATTTAAGTTTCGAGTGAGTGTGAAGGATGATCATCGCGTGATCATGGCGAGTAGAGGCGACACCCTCTGACAAGATCGCCGGCAGCAAAGACTTTACCCCGACCTTGAGCGTCGGTCTGCCGTCCGCTGCAGATTCCAGGAGGGAACCACAAACGTGAAGATATTCCGAATGGACACGCCACGCCGTCGAGGCTCTTGAGACGGCGATGGTACGGACGTAACGTCTTCTTACCAAGAACTCCGGCCGTCAGAGTCTTCGCCTGGTGTTGGTTCTCTCCTCGAAACCGACGGAGTCCGTCATGTACGACCCTGCGAACCTCAAGAAGCTTGCGAAGTTCGGTGAGCTGGCCCCCGCGGCCTGGGAGGGCTTTCTCGCGTTCGACAAGGCGGCGATGGCCGATGGGGTGATCCCAGCCAGGACGAAGGAGTTGATCGCCGTCGCGGTGGCGATGACGACGCAGTGCCCCTACTGCATCGAGATCCACTCCCAGCGAGCGAAGGCCGCAGGCTGTTCCGAGGCCGAACTCGCCGAGGCCGTTCTGGTCGCCGCCGCCTTGCGGGCCGGCGGCGCGGTGACCCACGGAACTCACTGCCTGAAGTGAGGGGGCTTCGCGTCAGACCACGTCCAACTCGGTCACGACGATCACTTCCAGCGTCCTTGGCCCGTGGACGCCCTCGACGCGGTTCAGCTCGATGTCGGAAGTCGCCGAGGGTCCGGAGATGAACGTGATGGGGCGCGAAGGCTCTGCCGCCGCGGCCTCGAGCTTCACGACGGCCTCCGGGACCAGGCCGACGACCTGATCCTGGCGGATCACGCAAAGGTGGTAGTCGGGGACCAGCGTGATCGCGCGGCGGCCCTGGCCAGGACCGCTGTCGAGCACGATGGTCCCGGTCTGCGCGATCCCGAGTGCGCAGGCGGTTAGAACGCCGTCGGACTGATCGAGCTGCTCATTCGTCAGGCCGGGCTCGCGGACCAGTTCCACGCCCGGAGGCGCCCAGCCGTCGGGGAGGTCGGCCGGGACGACGAGTCGCTTCACGCTGCGAGCCGCGCACGATTCGACGATGGCCGCCGCCAGCGCCTCGGGTCGCACGACCTTGACTTTCGCCTTGTAGTCGCGGACGCGATCGATGAAGAGTTCGAGCCGCTTATGGACGTCGCCGTCGTCGACGTGCAGGTAGGCGCGGTCGATGTAAACGTCCTTGGGCTGCTCGGTGGGGGGGACGTCCTTCAAGGCGGCGCGGATCCGGCCGAGGACGACGTCTCGCGGCGAACTCATGGCCGGGCCTCCTGGCGGGGAACCGTCTTGGTGTTTGAGACCTTCTCCCGCTGCTTCCACCATTCGCGGAACGTCTGAGGGGCGATGGGGTAAACGTCTCGCACGGCCGTCCAGCCGCCGAGCTGTCCCGGCAGCCGTTCGATGACCCCTCCCTTGACCATCAGCTTCTGGCCGAGTCGACCGGCCTTTTGCGCGGCCTCGTAGCGCCGGGGCGAGGCGAACACGCGGGCCACCGTCTGCATGGCGATGTTCTCCCCCGAGAGCTTGCCCGCCAGGGTCGCCTGCTTGTGGCGAACGACCTCGCCGCGGAGGTGCAGCAGGACTTCGGGGATGTTGATCTTCACCGGGCAGACCTCGTAGCAGGCTCCGCAGAGCGACGAGGCGTAGGGGAGCGACCCGGCGTTCTCCACCCCGACGAGTTGCGGCGTCAGGATGGCGCCGATGGGGCCGGGATAGACGGAGTTGTAGGCGTGCCCGCCGGTTCGCTCGTAGACGGGGCAGATGTTGAGGCAGGCCGAGCATCGAATGCAGTGCAAGGCCTGCCGGCCGTTGCGGTCGGCGAGGACCTTGGATCGGCCGTCGTCGAGCAGGATCAGGTGGAACTCGTCGGGCCCGTCCCCCGGTGGTGCGATCCCCGTCCAGAACGAGGTGTAGGGGTTCATCCGCTCGGCCGTGCTCGACCGCGGCAGCAGTTGGAGGAATACCTCCAGGTCCCGCCAGGTGGGGACGAGTTTTTCGATCCCCATGACGGAGACGAGCACCTTGGGGAGGGTCAGGCACATCCGCCCGTTCCCCTCGGACTCGACGATGCAGATGGTCCCCGTGTCGGCGACGCCGAAATTCACGCCGCTGACGGCCACCGGGACGGTTAGAAACTTGCGCCGCAGGTGGGCCCTAGCGGCGGCGGCGAGTTCCTTCGGCTCGTCGCCGAGGTGCTCTGTGTTTTCCAGGGTGCGACGGAAGATCTCGCGGATCTCGGCCCGGCTCTTGTGGATCGCTGGGACGAGAATGTGCGACGACCGTTCGTCGGCGAGCTGGATGATCAGCTCAGCCAGGTCGGTCTCGTAGGCCTTGATTCCCTGGTGGGCGAGAGCCTCGTTGAGGCCGATCTCGTCGGTCGTGAGCGACTTGATCTTCACGACCTCTTTCGCGCCGTGGGACTTGACGATCCCGGCGACGATCCGATTGGCGTCCTCGGCGTCGGCCGCCCAGTGGACCTTGCCGCCGACGCGGGTCACAGACTCTTCAAGCTGGATCAGGTACTTGTCCAGATGGCGAAGGGTCCGGTCCTTGATGGCTCGCCCGGCCTCGCGGAGGTTCTGCCAGTCGGGCATCTCGTCGACGACCTTGTACCGCTTGGCGCGGATGGTCGTCGTGGCTTTCCCCATGTTGAAGCGAAGCTGCGTATCCCCCAGCGAGAGCCGCGCGGCATCTTGAAAGGGCATGGCCGGGGCCGAGACCGGGAGCGGCGGAACTCCCTCACGCGACATCAGCTCGGCGTTGGTGGTCGGCTCGCGACGGCTCATGATCGCACCTCCTTCGCGGCGGGGGCGTCTTCGTCGGTCGACGCCAGGATCTCGGCGAGGTGGATTGGATTCACGCCGGCACGCTGGCGATGCAAGCCGCCGCCGATGTGCATCAGGCACGAGTTGTCCGCCGAGGCGCAGTATTCGGCCCGGGTGTCGAGCACGCAGCGAATCTTATCCGAGAGCATCGCGATGGACGTGTCCGCGTTCTTCACGGCGAACGTCCCGCCGAAGCCGCAGCACTCGTCGGCGCGGGGCAGTTCCACCAGGTCGATCCCGCGCACCTTGCGCAGGAGCTTTTGCGGTGCCTCGCCGATGTGGAGCATCCGCTTGGAGTGGCAGGTGGTGTGGAAGGTCACTCGGTGGGGGAAGTAGGCGCCGACGTCTTCAACGCCCAGCACGTCCACCAGGAACATCGACAGCTCGTGGACTCGCGGCGAAAGCGCTGCGACCTCGCGGCGGAGCGATTCGTCGCCGAACTCGGCGGCGACCCTGGGATACACCTCCTGCACCATGCTCACGCATGAGGCGGACGGCGAGACGACGACCTCGGCGTCGCGGAAGACGTCGACGAAGTGACGCACCAGCGGCAGGCTCTCACGCTGATAGCCGCTGTTGTAGTGCATCTGGCCGCAGCAGGTCTGGCCCATCGGAAACTCGACCTGATGGCCAAGTCGTTCGAGCAGGGCGACCATGGCCTTGCCGGTGTTGGGGAACAGGGTGTCGTTGAAGCAGGTGATGAACAGCGAGACGCGCATGGACGACCTCTGGCGGGACCCGCGACAGTCGACAAGGAGGGCGACGCCGCGTCGGAAGCAAATCCGACCGCGCGTCCCGCAGGTCGCGATTCGCTCACGATTATATCGCGGCTGAACGTCGGCGGAAGCGACCGGCCGGGCTCAGGGAGCCTCGGTTTCTCCTTCGGCTTTCGATTCTTCCACAGGTTCGGGACGAATGGGTTCGATCCGGACGCGGCGGACGCGGGTGGGATCAGCCTTCAAGACGATGAACCGGCGACCTTCGATCTCGACGTGGTCCCCCTCACGGGCCAAACGGCCGAGCAGATCCAGGATCAGGCCGCCAGTCGTCTCGGCGTCGGTCTCGGGAAGCTCGATGCCGACGGCTTCCTCCAGGCGGTCGAGCGGGCAGGAGGCTTCGACCTCGAAGACGCCGTCTCCCAGGTCGATGACCTCGGGCGCCTCGCGGTCGAACTCGTCCTGGATCGGGCCGACGAGTTCCTCCAGCACGTTTTCCAGCGTGACCATCCCCACCACGCTGCCGTACTCGTCGAGCAAGAGCGCGAGATGGACCCGATTGCGTTGGAATTCCAGCAGCAACTGGTCGAGTCGCAGGGTCACGGGGAGGTAGGGAGCTTTGCGCGCAAGCTGACGGAGGTCGACTCGGCCGTTCTGGAAGCCGCCGCTGCGAAAGACGTCCTTGACATGGATCATCCCGATCACGGTCGTGAGGTCGTCCTCGCAAAGCGGGTAGCGCGTGTGCCCGGCCTGGCGAGCGAGCCGGAGGTTCTCTTCCAGAGGACGCGAGAGGCTCAGGTAGACGATGTCCGGACGGGGGATCATGACGCGGCGGGCGGTCTTCTCCTCAAGGGTCAGGACGTTCTCGATCATGACCCGTTCCGAGCGCGTCAGGTGGCCTCCCTCGACGCTCTCAGCGAGGATGTGGCGCAGCTCCTCGTCGGTATGGCTGATCTCCTCGTGGCTCGCGGATCCAAGTCCCATCAGACGCAGGGTCAGATTGCTGGCCGCGTTCAGCAGCCAGATGGCAGGCCAGAAGATGTAGGCCAGGAGGACGAGCGGCGGAGCCGTGACGAGCGCCACGATCCTCGGCGCCCGAATCGCCAGGGTCTTCGGCGCCTGTTCGCCCAGCGCCATGTGGAGGAACGTGACGAACGTCAGCGAGAGAATCGGCACCAGCGCGATCGACATCCCCGCCACGGCCAGCCGGGAATGCCCCAGGCCGACCCAGCTCAGGACGTGCTCCATGAGCGGGTCGATCCACTTCTCGATCGCTCGCCCCAGCGCGAGGCTCGCCACCGTGATGCCGATCTGCGAGGCCGACAGGTACAGGTCGAGCCGATCGAGGGCCTTGCTGGTCAGGCGGGCGGCCCAGTTCCCCTGTTCGGCGAGCTGATCGATCTGGCTGGTCCGCACCTTCACCAGGGCGAACTCGGCAGCCACGAAATAGGCGTTGATCAGGATCAACCCCGAGATGATGAGGAAGTGGGACGTCTCCATGTCGGGCTTGCTGAATTCCTGATCTCGGGGTGGCCGACGAGGCGGCGAGAGTGGCGAGACGGCCGCAGGACTGGGGATTCTAACCGATCGCCGGTTGACTGACACTCTCGAATTCCATGCCGGACCAACGTTTAGGAGCAGGGGGAAGTCGAGGCGACAGGCTCGGCGGTTTCTGCTAAAGTTTCGACCGCCAGACGCCGAGGGGTGCCACCCCGGCGCGGATCGCCCGAAGGATCGGCCCGATCGCGAACGCTCATGGAGGAGTGCTCCGCATGGAAGCCCACTGCTGCGCCCGGCCGTCGACTCGCTTCCTCTCGGTCGTCCTGTCGGTCGGGGCTCTGCCCCTCCTTTGCGGGGCCTCGCATCGGACCACCAACTTCGTCGTCGAGGCTCGATCAGCCGACGTGGCGAAGAAGGTCGCCGAGCATGCCGAGGAGTGCCGCCGGACCATCGCTCGCGCCTGGCTCGGCCGCGAACTGCCTGATTGGGCTGAACCCTGTCCGGTGAAGGTCAAGCTGACCGGCGGCGAGGCGGGCGGGCTGACCTCCTTCGGGTTCGACCACAACCACGTCAGCGATCAGAGCATGGTCGTTGAGGGCCGCCTCGATCGGATCCTGGCCTCGGCCGTGCCGCACGAGGTGACGCACACCGTTTTCGCTGCGTTCTTCGGCGGTCCGATGCCTCGCTGGGCCGACGAAGGGGCTTCGCTCCTGAGCGAAGACCAGCGCGAGAGGAGCCGCCACGACCAGATCGCCGTCGATCTCATGGCCCGTCGGGGCGAGATCTCGCTGGGCGAGCTGTTCCAGATCGATGAGTATCCCAAGGACCTGATGGCCTTCTACGGTCAGGGCTATTCGATCTCGCGGTTCCTGATCGAGATCGGCGGCCGGCCGCGGTTCCTGGAGTTCGTCCGCGACGGTCTCGCGACCGGATGGGACGCCGCCACGCTCGACCACTATGGCCTGGCCAGCGTCCGCGAACTGGATCGTGCCTGGCGATCATGGCACCGGGGCCTCGCCTCCAACCGCAACGCGCCGCCGATCAACGACCCCGCCCTGGCGCTCAGCGAGCCCGCGCAACCCATCGACGAACCCCGCCGCAACGCGCTGCGGTGAGGACGATCGCAGGATTCATCGGAGTGCCCCTCAGCGGGTTCTGTTGAATTGCTGAGAGTTTCTCGGCGAGCATCAGAAAAGCTCTCCTTCTCTCACGCTGACGCCCCGACGCTTTTTCGGCGGCGGCGTTAAAACGTCTTCCTCCCTCGCGGGGGAAGACAGACCGCAAAGCGGTCAGATGAGGGGAACGACCGCCAAGGAGTTCTCAGTTGTTAGTTCCCAGTTCTCAGCCGAGGGAACACAGTCGTCTTCCTCTCTAGAGCGGCGACCGCTTGAGTTTCACACGGCGGAGGAGAAAGGGGACTGGCTCCCGGCGCGAGCGCCTCGGCCCTTGGTATCGACCTGGCGGCCGGGTGCCTGTCCCCTTTCTCCGGGCATCCCCGAGGCCGCTTCGGAGCCAAGGGGGACAGGCACCTCCGCTGCGCTGCGGAGCCAGTCCCCGTTGACTCCTCCGCTCTGTGTGCAACCCGAGCGGTCAGCGCTCTAATGACTGAGAACTAAGAACCATTCGTCCCCTTCGGGCCACCTTCCCCCGCCAGGGGGGAAGGCCGTTATGGTTGCGACTTCTGAAAATGTGTTGGGGTGTCAATCGCGCCTTGGCTGCCGCGTTCAGCCGATGTACCCCAATCCCCGAAGACGCTCGCGGACCAATTCGTCGTCCTCGTCCGACTCGGCCGAAAGCCGATCCACCAGGATGTTTCGACCCTCCGAGCCGGGCAGGGGGGGAAGGCCGGCGAGTTCCAGCAGCGTCGCGGTCAGATCGGCGGGCTTGACTCCCTCGATCGCGCCGAAAGGCGGCAGGTGGGGCGCGGCGAGGATGAACGCCTCGGGCTGATCGCCGGGCGCAGCGACGATCGCCACGAGAGCGTCTTCGCTGAGGTTTTCGAGGTGCTTCCCGACCTCCTCATCGAGGCGCTGCGGATCTTCGACGCCGCTCAGCTCCGGATCGGTTTCGATGAGGATCGGATCCCCGCCGACCTGATTCCGAATCGCCGTGGACGGTTTGATGGACGATCCCTCGACCGCGAGGCGGCCGAAGCAACCGACTTCCATCAGGCTGCGGATGGTCGTGAGGCTCTCGTCTTCCAGCAGGACGTCGGGAGCGATGCGGTTGAGTTCGATCAAGAGGATCTTCATGGGTTCAGCGGGCTCCCTTTCATGTTCTTACCCTTCTCGACGCCCAGCGCGGCGAGGATCGTCGGCGCGAGGTCCTGGAGACTCGCCCCTTCGCGGCGGAACGGTCGGTTCATGAACAGGACGCCGGGGACGGCGGCCGGGTCGATGCAGTGGTCGCCGGACCATTTTCGCAGGTTGTCTTCGTGCAGCGGGCCGTCGGAGACGCCCCCCATCGAGGACGACCAGGAGATCCGATAGCCGGGCGCGTAGTCGACCACCACGTCGGGCGCCTCGTCGACGTAGGGACCGGTGTAGACGTCTTCGCGAGGGCGGGCTGAATGGATCGAGACCTGGCCGCGTTCTTCGTCGCGAGCCCCCGACAGCTTCTCGGCGATCGAGCGTCGGAGCGATTCGGCCTCGTCAGGGCGGACGATCCCGCGCCCTTCGCGACCTTGCAGGTTGAGGAAGAGACCGCTCAGGCCCATCGCGTACGCCCGCGTTTTCTCCCAGTCGATCCCCTGGAGGAATTCGCCCGAGCCGCCGGGCGCGAGAGTGAGCAAGCCCTCGCGCTGGAGCCATGAGTTCAGGTGGAACTGACGCTGAAAGCTGCTGAAGCCGTGGTCGCTCATAACGATCAGGAGCGTGCGGTCGTCGACGTGGTCGAGCGCCTGTCCGACGACCTCGTCGCCGCGACGGTAATGATCCTCGATCGCCCCGGCCAGCGCGGGATTCGCGTCGCGTCCGCGGTTGGCCGGGTGGTCGGGCTCTCGGAAACGCCAGAGCATGTGTTGAACGCGGTCGGGCGTATCGAAGAGGCAGTAGAAGAGTCCGGAGTCGAACCGCGACAGTTCCCGCTCCATCATCGCCCGACGCTCGCGCCAGGCGTCCTCGCACTGGGCGAGGAATTGCTCCTCCGAGATCCGCTCGTTGATGAGGCCGTTGTGGTCCTCGACGAATCCCGCCGTATGGAAACGGCCGATGTCCTCGGCCAGCGTTCGTGCGTACTCCGGCGGAGAGCTGATCGGGAACAGGGGGGCGATGGGGTCGAAGTTGGCCGGCGAGGCGTAGAGGATGACTGTCGGGTCGCGGCGGATCAGGAGGAAGCGGACGATCCCGTGGGCCGATTGGAGCGGGCCGACCTTGAACTTGATCTTCAGCCAGCCGCTCCACTCGCCCTCTCGGATCTGCAACTCGCGCGGTTCGCCGGGCGATTGGATCGTCAGCACTCCGGGCTCGGGCGAGCGGGCGAGCTTCACGTCGGCGGTGACGTCGGCGCGGCTGCGAGGGTTCCGGGGGCCGATCAGGCGGGTCGCGATCGGCGAGCGGCCGTCGTCGACGATCGCAACCACGTTCTCGCTCTCACCGGCCGCACCGGGCTCGACGGCATAGTACGTGGACGTGCCGAAGCCCCCGCGCAGGTCGGGCACCCCCATGCCAGCCAGCAGCGAGCCGCGGAGACGGTCGGGTGGGTAAGAGCAGGGATGGCGCAGGATCGTCGAGGAAACGCCGGCCGCGGAGAGGACGTCCCAGACCGTCTCCCCCCGGCGCTGATTGACGGCCTTTGGAGGGAGCAGGGGGGATTTCTGCTCGTAGTGGTTCAGGCCGCTGTCGATGCGGTATGTCGCGGGGTCGCGACGGAGGAAGTCGAAGACGCCGTGGCCGCCGGGGTCGACTCCGGTGGCGAACGTCGACCAGGCGACGGGCGTCTGTGCGGGGGCCGTGGTGGCGACGCGGGCGACCGGGCCGTCGCCGGACAGGCGGGCGAAGTTGGGAAGCTCGCCTCGGGCGAGCATCGCCTCGACGATCGTCGGCTCCAGGCCGTCGAGCCCGACGACCACGACCTTGCGTAACGGTTGGCTGCTCAAGGCTCCGTCCCGGTTCTTCCACGCGGGGATTCCCTGGGCGCGCAAAAGCCCCCCCGCGGGGCCGAGACTACCAGGGGCCGCTGCCTCTGGGCAAGCTCGGTTCCACGGGGGGGCGTGGAGGGGGGATTTCTCGGTCAGTCCTGGGGACCGTGGACGGCCGCCTCGGTGGCTCGGTAGTGGACCAGTCCGTTGCCATCCACGCCGGCCAGGACGGGATGCTCGTCGGAGCGGTCGGCGTCGTGCTCGTGGTCGTCCTCTTCGTCCACGTTCCGGAGCCGCTTCAAGTAGTCGCTCAACCGCTCGCCGAGGACGTAGTAGATGGGGATGACGAATCGGCCGAGGATCGTGGAGATGGCGATCCCCGCCGCGATGACAACGCCCAGCGAGTTTCGGCTGGCGGCGCCGGCGCCGGTGGCCCTGGCCATCGGCAATACGCCCATGACGAAGGCGAACGACGTCATGAGGATCGGCCGGAGTCGCTCGCGAGAGGCGATCATGGCCGATTCGATGATGCTCTTGCCGTGCTTCTCGCGCTGTTCGACGGCGAACTCGACCAGCAGAATCGCGTTCTTGGTCTCCAGGCCGATCAGCATGACCAGGCCGATCTGACCGAAGACGTCCAGCGGCATGTCGTACCACCAGAGGCCCACGACCGCACCGAACATGGCCAGGGGGACCGTCAGGATAATGACCGCCGGCCGGATCCAGCTTTCATACAGGGCCGCCATGAACAGGAAGACGCAGATGACCGACAGGCTGAAGATGTAGATCGCCTGATTGCCCGTCTTGACTTCCTGAAGCGTCGTCCCGGTGAACTCGTAGCCGAAGCCTTCGGGGAGCACCTGGTCGGCGATCTCGCGGAGGGCGTCGAGCGCCTGGCCGGAGCTGAACCCAGGGGCCGGGTTTCCGGTCATCTTGGCCGATGTGTACAAGTTGTAGTGGGGGACGTCGATCGGGCCGAGGGTGTAGTGGACCTCGCCCAGGCTGGACAGCGGCACGCGCTCGCCCTTGCGATTGAGCACATACAGGTTGGCGATGTCGTCCGGCTTGGTGCGGACGCCACCTTCAGCCTGCATCAGCACGCGCCAGACCTTGCCCTGAAGGTCGAAGTCATTGATGTAGTAGGCGCCCAGGTTCACCTGAAGCGTGGCGAAGACGTCGGAGATCGGCACGTCCAGGCGGCGGGCCTTGATGCGATCCAGCTCGAAGCGGAGTTGCGGCACGCGGGTCGTGTAGGTCGTGAAGACGCTCGCCAGCTCAGGACGCTTTCTGGCGGCGTCCTGGAACTGGTCGACGACTCGCTGCAAGGCGTCAACGCCCTTGGCCGCGCGGTCCTCGATCATGATTTCGTGACCGCCGGTCTGACTCAGACCGCGGATCGGCGGGGGCTGGAGGACCAGCGGGAGAGCGTTGTGAATTTCCTTGAAGAGCATCCCCTGGAACTTCTGCGAGAGCGCTGCGGCCCGCAACTCGGGAGACCTTCGCTCCGACCAGGGTTTCAACGGCGTGAAGACGACACCCGCGTTGCTCTGGGTCGTGGAGTTCATGATGTTCATGCCGTCCAGAGCCACAACGTGCTGAATGCCGTCAAGCTCCTGAGCGATCGACATCACCTTCTTGATGACGGCCGAGGTGGCCTCGCGGCTGGTGCCGTCCGGAGTCTGGACGACGCAGATCAGGTAGCCCAGGTCTTCGGTCGGCACGAACGCCTTGGGACGCACGGCGACCATGTAGGCCGTCAGGACAAGCAGCCCGAGCGAGGGAACGACGATCGTCCACCAGTGCTTCTCCGTGAAGAGGAGCACCGAGTCGTACGAATCCTCGATCCACTTCATGCCGCGGTTGAACCAGCGGAAGAGGAAGAACCTCGTCTCGCCGTGCTTCGCCTTGAGGAACAGCCGGGCCATGGCCGGGCTGAGCGTCAGCGAGTTGATCGCCGAGAAGACGAACGAGAAGACGATCGTCATGGCGAACTGGTTGTAGAGCTTGCCCGTCATGCCCGGCATGAAGGCGACCGGGACGAACACCGCCGCGAGCACCAGGGTGATCGTGATGATCGGCGTGGTGATCTCGGCCATCGCGGCGCGAGTGGCTTCCAGCGGCCGATAGCCGCGGTGGAGGAACTTCTCGACGTTCTCGACGACGATGATGGCGTCGTCGACCACAAGGCCGATCGCCAGCACCAGGCCGCAGAGCGTCAGCGAGTTGATTGAGAAGCCGAACAGGGCCATCGCCGCGAACGTCGCGATCAGCGAGACGGGAATCGCGATCATCGGAATGATCGTCGCCCGCACTCCCTGAAGGAAGACGAAGACCACGAGCATGACCAGGCCGAAGGCCTCTAGCAGAGTGTGCTCGACCTCGTCAATGTTCTCTTCGACATATTTCGTCGTGTCGTAGGCCATCGCGTAGTCGAGGCCTTCGGGGAAGTCCTTCTTCAGCCGTTCCATCTCGTGACGGACGGCCTCGACGATGTTCAGAGCGTTGGCGTCCGAGTACTGGAAGATCGGCATGGCGCCGGCGGGCTTGCCGTCGAGAAAGCCGGCCGTCTCGTAGTTCTCGGAGGCGAGTTCGACGCGGGCCACGTCCCTGAGCCGGACGATCGAGCCGTCGTCGTTGCGGCGGACGACGATCTCCTCGAACTCCGCCGCCTTGGAGAGCCGGCCCTTAACGGTGATCGGGAACTCGCGAAGCTGGCCCTCGGGAACCGGCGAGCCGCCGATCTTGCCGGCCGCCGCCTGGAGATTCTCCTGGCGGACGGCGGCGAGAATCTCGTCGGTGCCGATCTTCATGTTGGCCAGGCGGTCTGGATCGATCCAGATCCGCATGGCGTACTTGCGGCCGAACGACATGACGTCGGAGACGCCCGGGATGCGCTTGAGGACGTCCGTGACGTAGATCTGGCCGTAGTTGTCCAGGAAGTTCGCGTCATGGCGGCCGTCGGGCGAGGTCAGGTTGACGACGCAGACCATGTCAGTCGACGTCTTCTTGATGGTGACGCCGTACTGCTTGACTTCGGGAGGAAGCTGGGCGTTGGCCGTCTGCACCTTGTTCTGAATGTCGACGGCCGCGATGTCCTGGCTGTAGCCGACGTCGAACGTGGCCACGATGTTCGAGACGCCGTTGCTGGTGCTGTCCGAGCTGAAGTAAAGCAGGCCCTTGGTGCCGTTGACCTGCTGCTCGATGGGCGTCGTGACCGTCCGGGCGACGCTCAATGCGTCGGCGCCGGTGTAGGTCGTCGTGATCTGGACCTGCGGCGGCGCGATCGGCGGATACTGAGCGATCGGCAGCAGGAAGGCGCAGATGCCGCCGATCAGCACCATCAGGATCGCCAGGACGGTGGCGAAGATCGGCCGTCCGATGAAGAAGTTCACCATGATGGGGATGTGCTCGCTGGGTTGAGTTGGCGTCGCCTGTTCGACGGCTCAGTGGGAGCCGGAGGCCGGAGCGGCCTTGGACTTCTCGCGTGCGGCGGCCGGCGCCGACGCGGAGGCTTTCTTCTCGGACTCCTTCGCGGCCGGATCCGCCTTGGTCGGGGTCTCGACCGGCCGGGCGAGGGTCGCCGGAGCGACGGTGACGGGCATTCCGGGACGAACCATCTGAAGGCCCTCGACGATCACGGGCACGCCCGCGTCAAGGCCCTCGAAGATCACCCGCACCCCCTGGTAGTTCGACATCCCCGCCCGCACGCTCTGGATGGCGACCTTGTTTTCCTTGTCGGCGATGTAGACGACCGGGCCAGACTCGGTCTCCATCACCGCCTGGGCGGGGACGACCACCACGTCCTTGAGCTGTTCGATCTCGATCCGGAGCTTCACGTATTCGCCCGGCAACAGGCTGTTGTTGGGGTTGGGAATCCGGGCCCGCGAGAGGAACGTCGAGGTGGTCTCCTCGATGAAGTTGTCGATGAAGTAAAGCTGCCCGTTGTAGGGGTGCTGCTCCTCGCCCTCGACGCCCGGGCGGTTCAGGATCACGGGCGTTTGCTTCTGGACCAACTGGGTCACTCGGTCCAGGTATCGCGAACTGATCGGGATGTCGACGCCCATCGGGTCGAGCTGCTGGATCGTGGCCAGTTCGGTATACGAGCCCCCCTCCTGGCCGGGGCCGACGAGATTCCCCACCTTGACCCTCGCGACGCCGATGCGGCCGTCGATCGGAGCCGTCATCCGGCAGTATCCCAGGTTGAGCTGGGCGTCCCGAACGCCCGCCTTGGCGTCCTCGAGCTGGGCGTTGGCCGCCAGGACGCCGATCTCATAGTCGGCCTGAGCCTGCTCGTAGCTGGCCTGGTCGGCCTCCACCTGGGCCTCGTACTGCTTGCGGTCGGCCTCGGCCCGGTCCAGGTCTTCCTGCGACCCGGCGTTCCTCGTCAGCAGGATTCGAGCCCGCTTCTCCTCGATCCGCTTCAGATTGAGCTGGGCCTGGTCGAGGAGCACCTTGGCGGACGCGGTCTCGCGGACCTTGGAGCGCTCGGCCTTGCTCACGGCCGCCTCGGCTTCGGCCTGCTTGGCCTGGGCTGAAGCCAGGGCCACCTTGTAGGGCTCTTCATCGATGATGAAGAGGAGATCCCCCTTCTTGACGAACGAACCTTCGTCGAAGCGTCGCTCCGTGATGAAGCCCCGAACTCGAGCCCGAAGCGTGACCATTTCCAGGGCCGTCGTCGTGCCGTTGGGCGTGTCGATGACGGGGATGTCCATCCGCTTCGACTCGACCACGCCCACCAGGGGCGGCGGCGGGACCTTGGGGGCCGCCGGTTTGGAGCAGCCTGCGAGACTCGCTCCGATCAGCGCGAGGGCCGTCGGGGCGATCGATCGCAGGGCCCTCATCGGCAACGCTCTTCGTGTGCGCATAGATGTCCCGTCCCCTCGCGGGGAGTCCTCAAAAACGATAGTGATGCCGGACGACGAACACGTTCCGCGCTCGTCGCGAAATTCATGGAGTGAATCAAGGATCAATGTCGCGAGCCGCTCCGCCGGAGAAAGCGGGACGTCAGGGTTGCTCGCCGATGGCCCGCCATTCTTCCGGAAAGATGCTTTCCATCACTCGGACGCGGGTGGCGGCGTACTCCCATTCCGAATAAAGGGGCCGCCAACCGAAGCCGTCGAGCAACACGTTGATGCTCTCCCGCTTCAGCCAGCAGGTCTTTTCCATGGGGCACTCGCCGAACAGCGGTTCACCGTGAGCCAACCCGATGTGCGTTCCGACGGCGATCGCGAAAATCGCCGAGGCCAGGCTTTCGGCCGTCCACGGTTCACGCAACTCCAGGTCGCCCGCGGCGACGGCCGCCTCCACGATCTCCCGAACCCATTCGGCGCACTCGGTGTCGCGCTCCCGCAGAAGCTTCCGCCTCTGGACGTCGGCGCGGTCCTGAAGGTTCGCCAGGCGGATGACCATCTCCGCTTTATAATACTGAGGATGCAGCCGGCCGAAGATCTCGTCGGCCACCCCGATCGCGAACATCCGCTCTCGGGGACGACCCTCGAACTTCATCGCCCGCTCGAACAGCTCTCGGCGATTCTCAATGCTCTGAACCGCAAGGGCCGCGACGAGGTCTTCCTTCGTCGAGAAATGCTGGTAGATCGTCCCCTTGGAATACTCCGTCGCCTCGGCCAGGCGGTCCATGCTGAGACCCGAGAAGCCCTGCTCCATGAGCATCTTACGGGCGACGTCCAGCAGGTACGCCTCGCGTTGACGGATCTCCCTCTGCTTCCTCGTGGTCGTGCTCATGCGGGGATTATTGACGGATCGTCGAAAATCGTCAAGGAGTCGTTTGACGATTCGTCAAAAAGCGCCGAAGCGTCGATCAGCCGTCGACGGAGTCAAAGGCCGTCGCGGTCGACGTTTATGCGTCCTGGTTGGAGGTTCGCCAGCGACGCGCAAAAGTCATCGATCAGGGCGATACTGGCTTGCCGCTGGGCGATCTGGATTCGATGTATCGAATCATCGCGTCCTGACCCTGTTCGCGGGCGTAGCCCAAGGCGCTGGTGCTCTGACCGTCGGTGTGGAGTGGGTCGGCCCCCTGATCGATGAGGAGTCGCACGATCTCCCAGTGGCCTTCGCCGGCGGCGAGGGTGACCGCCGTGAAGAAGTCGAGGTCTTGCCGGTTAGGGTCGGCTCCTCGCTCAAGGAGGACTTTCACGCATTCGGTTCGGCCGGCAAAGGATGCGTGCATCAACGGCGTCCAGGGGAAACGTCCATCGACGACCCGATTCACGTTGGCGCCCTCGTCCAGCAGCTCGCGGACGCGAACAGCGTCGCCGTCCTCTGCAGCGTGAATGAGGTCATAGGGGAGCCGTTCCAGCCGTTCCAGCCGGCGGACGTGGCTGATCCAGGCTCCCAGCGCGACCGCGATCAGCGCGATCCATGCGAGGAGGCTGCGGAGCCGCGGGCGACTTCGCTCTGCGAGGCGGAGAATTTTCATGACGAGGCTCCGCTCCAGCAGTGACGCCTTCGATTGAACTCTTATTCTCCCGACGGTTTGCGTCGGAACGTCACTTTCCGGTCGTTGGGTTGTGCTAGTCCGGGAGTGCTCCGGCCGTCGTCGACGTACTTCCGCATGAGAGCCGTGAGCCGGGCGACGATCACGGGATGCTCGGCCTGGAGATTCTTCGTTTCGGCCGGATCGTCGGCCAGGTTGTAAAGCTGGATGGGAGGGAGTTTCGAGGCGTCGTCGCGGCCGGGCCGGGGGGCGCTCCAGCCGCCCGAGTCTGGGCAGAAGATCAGCTTCCACGGCCCCTGACGAATCGCGAACGAACCGTTGATCGAGTGGTGCACCGTCGCCTCGCGGACCGGGCCGTTCGCTGTGCCCTTGAGGATCGGCACGAGGCTTACGCTGTCCTCGTTCGCGTCCGCTCGAAGGGGCTCGCCGACGATCTCGGCGGCGGTGGCCATCAGGTCGGTCAGGCAGATGGTCTGGTCGCTGGTGGAGGCCGCGGCGACATTCCCGGGCCAGCGAACGACGAACGGGATGCGGTGGCCTCCTTCGAAGATGTCCGCCTTGTAGCCGCGGAAGGGACCGCTGGGGTGGTGGCCGAGTTTGACCATGTCGTCGAACCCCGCCGCCGGCGAACAGCCGTTGTCGCTGGTGAGGACGACCAGCGTGTCGTCGGCCAGTCCATGCCGGTCGAGGGCGTCAAGAACCCGGCCGACGGCTGCATCGGTTTGCATCACGAAATCGCCGTAAGGGGTCAGGCCGCTCTTTCCCTGCCACTCGGAGGTCGGGACGATCGGCGTGTGCGGCGAGGTGAGCGCCAGGTAGAGGAAGAACGGACGGCCGGTCTTCGAAGGCTGGGCTCCCGCGGCGATGACCGCTTCAGCTCGCTCGGTCAGGCGAGGGAGGACGTCGACGGCCTCGAAATCGGCCCCCGCAGGCCCCTTGCGGATCCAGGTCTTCTCCACAGTTGGAGCCTGAACCACCCGATCGTTTTCGAGATAGACGAACGGGGGCATGTCCAGCGAGGCGCTGATGCCGAAGTACGAGTCGAAGCCTCGGCTCGTCGGTCCCTGGGTGAAGGGGAGCGTGTAGTCCACCTTCCAGTCGACCTTGTCCTTCCCCGCGGCCCCATCCTTGCCGGTCCAGTCGAAGCCGAGGTGCCACTTGCCGACGGCCGCCGTGGTGTAGCCGGCCTTGCGCAGCAGAGCGGGGACGGTCGGCCGATCCGGGCCGATCAGCGCCGGCGAGAAGCCGTTGAGCACGCCCTGGGCGAGCGTCGACCGCCACGAATAACGACCCGTCAAGATCCCGTAGCGCGTCGGCGTGCAGACGGCCGAGCCTGAATGCGCGTCGGTGAACCTCATCCCCTGAGCGGCCAATCGATCGATGTTGGGCGTGGCGATCTTGTTGTCCGGCTGGTAGCAGCGGACGTCGCCGTATCCCAGATCGTCCGCCAGGATGTACACGATATTCGGCTTTCCGCCTGCGGCGTTGACGGCTGCAGAGGTCGATATCGCCAGAAGCAGGAGGGCCGAGATCGTCGGGAGAAGTTTGGGGAGACGCATGAAGTCGCTCGTGAAGAGGTTTGCGAAAGGCTCGAACTCGTCGGTCATTCCCGACAGAGCGGGCTCGCCCGCCGACTACGACTCGATCACGGCGGCGGTATCCCAATCAAGAGGTTTCCGCGTAGCTTCGACGCGTCCATCGGGGCCCCGTCGGCGCTGACAGGGAACAGTATGATTTAAGTAATTAGGTGTTGAATCAAACATGGATTATCGATTGGATCCAAGCCGACATTTTGTTTTGGTGCGATAAAATTCGGGTCGATTGCCTCTGGCGTGCTCGCCATGCTTTGCGCAAGATGGTCGCGTGCGAGGCCGGGTCGGATCATCGACCACACATCTCTTTTTGACCAGCACATCTTGAGATTCTTTCAGGAAAGGCAGGTCGCTCATGCTGCGCTCGCAGCGTCGGGGTTTCACGTTGATTGAGTTGTTGGTGGTGATCGCGATCATCGCGGTTCTCATCGCCCTGCTGCTTCCGGCGGTCCAGGCGGCTCGCGAGGCCGCCCGGCGGATCCAGTGCACGAACAATCTGAAACAAATCGGACTGGCGCTCCACAACTATCACCAGACGACGGGCGGTCTCCCCTGGGGCGACGGTCCCGACGAATGGAATCAGTGGTCGTCGCTGGCCCTGATCCTTCCCTACATGGAGCAGGGAAATCTCTACAACGCCATCAACTTCTTTTACGGCTTGCAGGACTGGAATCTGCCGTACAACACGACGACCCATCGGACGCGGGTCTCGGCCTATTCCTGCCCCTCGGACCTCGATCGGCTGACGAACGCCGACGGCTCGTCGAGCTACGCGGGGAACGCCGGCTCCAACCCGGCGACCTTCTACGACTGGGACAACAGCGGGGCGTTCAACGGGCTCTTCGGCTGGTCGGGCAACTCGCGGAAGACCGGCAACTACATCAAGCAGACCCCGGCGATCGGCTTCCAGGCCATCATTGACGGCCTCAGCAACACCGCGTGCTTCAGCGAGAAGGTGAAGGGGATCGGTTGGTACACGACGGCCCGGGTCAACGACCCCCTGACGCCGCCGTCGACGTATGCCCTGATCACCAAGCCGGCCGCCGCCGACCTGCTCAACCCGACGGCTGTTTATAATCAGTGCAAGGCTCTCAATCCGTCGGCGCTCTCCACGCCGCAGAACCAGAACAGCCTCTATCCCAACGGCTCCCTCTGGTACAACGGCTGCCCCAGCAACTCGCGTTTCAACACGGTTCTGCCGCCGAACACCTGGGGGTGCACTTACGGCGGCCGTTGGGGCGACATGGGAGGCGCTGTACCTCCCACCAGCCGCCATCCGGGCGTCGTAAACGTCACGATGGCCGACGGCTCGGTGAAAGCGATCAAGAGCTCGATCGCTCCCGGCGTTTGGTGGGCGCTCGGCTCACGCGCCGGCGGCGAGGTGCTCTCTTCCGACTCCTACTGAGTCGGGGCGGTGTGAAGTTCCCGCCGCGCCCGTCTCAGGGCGCGGCGGCTTGAACTGGCGGCAGTGCGGCGTCGAACGAGTTGTCGCCGGCTTTCACCTCGCAGTCCAGCGACACGTCCTGCAGCGATGGATCGCGAGTGAGTTCAGGGACCAGGAACGTCACCCGGTTCATCCCGACGAGCGTTTTGACCTCGTACGTCCCGTCCGGTTGGATCGGGGCGCTGCGAGCCGTCGCATCCCTGCGCAGGTGGTTCGAGGGATCGAACCGAATGTTCCCCTTGGCGATCGGTTTGCCGCGGAGCGTGACCGTTCCCTTGACCGTGGCTTCCTCGGTCGAGGTGTCCACCGGCGGCTTCCCCTCGCCGCATCCCAGAACAACCGAGAGGAACCCCGCCGCCGCCAAGGCCGCGGTTCCACGAATCGAGGAACTCCTCGTCATCGGTCGACCCTTTCTCAAGAGGTGGAGATGCGGCCGCGCGCATTCATGACCACGGCCGAACTCGGCGAAGATTTGAATGAAATTCTCTTCACGCGTCCCTGAGCCTCCGGAATCGGACGGTCGGGACGACTCGGGCAAAGCCCACGACCAGGGCCTCGCGACAATGCGCCTTCATAACATAACGGCGCAGGGTGGACGTCGCCAGTGCCGGCAGCCGGATATAGCGTCGATGCGAGCAGAATTCCTGCGGGTTTCCTGGTCAGCCAATCGAGTTTGGGACCAAATTCCTATTGGAAGGACGGGGCGTTCCGAGGAGTCGGTTGGATCGTTCCGGGGAGGTCGGCTCAAGATGGTGACGAGAAATCAGCGTTGGCGTGGGCGGAGAAATGACCAATCGAAGCCAATTTTTCAGAGTCGGTTTCGTGGCGCATCAGGTTTTGTGGTCATGGTTTGCGATAGGTAGGGTTCAAACGTAGGCCGGACGAGGGAACCCAATTCGCGGCGGGTGCGTTCGCACGCCGAACCTGCCCCCGCCTTCTCGTTCTCCATCGGCCGTCGGCGTATGATCGGGCGAAACGGTCAGTGGCGGCGATGATCGCACGAGCGGGATCGACCGCCTCGATTCGGCCGCCATCATGCCAGGGGAGGGGTTTCGTGATGATGTTGATCGGTCGCTCGATCGTCGTGATGGTTGCATTCCATTTGGCACGGATCTCGTTGGCTCAGGACTCCGTTCCCAGGCCGCTCTTCGACGGCAAGACGCTCGACGGCTGGAAGGCCGAGAGCGGCAAGGCCGAGTATCGCGTCGAGGACGGCGCGATCGTGGGGAAGACGGTGGAAGGCTCGGGGAACACGTTCCTCTGCAAGGGGCCGTTCCGGGATTTCGTCGTGGATCTGGACGTGAAGTGCGACCCCGCGTTGAACTCGGGGGTCCAGGTTCGCAGCCACCTCTACGAGGCTGGGAGCGAAGGCGCGAAGCGGCACGGCGTCGGGCGGATCTACGGCCCTCAGTGCGAGATCGCCGTGAACGGCACGGCCGGCAAGTTCTACGACGAAGCGCGAGTCGGCAAGTGGATCGACGGCGAGGAGCCGAAGTCGTCCGAGGCCGCCAAGGCGTTCAAGGCCGACGGCTGGAACCACTACCGAATCGTCGTCCAGGGGGACCATTACCGCTCCTGGATCAACGGCGTTCCGACGGCCGATTTCACCGACGGTCGGGACTCGGAGGGGCTGATCGGTCTTCAGGTCCACGCGATCGCCAAGGGGACGGGCCCGTACGAGGTCCGCTGGAAGAACGTCATGCTGCTGGAACTGGCCCCCGGTCAGGCCGTTCCAGCGCCGGTCGCGAGGCCGTAACGGGGGCGGGCGACGGATCGGAAGTGAAGGCCGCACTAGGCAAAACGACGTGCGGCCAGTACATTCAGACAGCGGGTTTTTTGCGGCGCCGCGGCGTCGCGCCGGTATTTACTTACGAGGACGTCGTCGGCCGGAGGGAGCCGGGGCGGTCGTCCGGACAGGCTTCAGAGAGACGCAATCTGCCATGATGCTCAAAGCGACCGACATCCGCCGCGGCATGGTGATCACGATGGAAGGCGTGAACTACGTCGTGGTCGACTTCGCCCACCACACCCCCGGCAATCTTCGGGCGATGGTTCAGACCAAGCTCCGCAACATGAACAATGGGTCGCTCATCGACAAGCGGCTGCGGTCGGTGGATCAGATCGAGGTCCCCTACGTCGAGACGAAGGAGTTCGAGTACCTGTACTCCGCCGGCGACGAACACGTCTTCATGGACACCGAGACCTACGACCAGCTCCACTTCGCCCCCGAGATCATCGGGACGGCGAT
This sequence comes from Paludisphaera rhizosphaerae, assembly GCF_011065895.1. Classification (NCBI taxonomy): domain Bacteria; kingdom Pseudomonadati; phylum Planctomycetota; class Planctomycetia; order Isosphaerales; family Isosphaeraceae; genus Paludisphaera; species Paludisphaera rhizosphaerae. The sequence goes on from NZ_JAALCR010000015.1 coordinate 162,445, forward strand.
GGAGTTCCTGCTGCCCAACTCCAGGGTGATGGTCAAGTACATCAACGACAAGGCGGTGTCGATCGAAATCCCCGACTCCGTCGAGTTGACCGTCACCGACACGCCGCCCGCTCTGGCCGGCGCCACGGCGACGAACCAGTACAAGGAAGCCACCCTGGAGACCGGCCTGAAGGTCCAGGTCCCGCCGTTCATCAAGCCCGGCGAGAAGATCCGGATCGACACCCGCACCAGCGAGTATCTCGAACGCGTGAAGTGACTTCGATGTGAACGACCGCCGCGGCGTCGAGGCCGACGCCGCCCCGCCCAACCTCACCCCACCCAGCCTGAGGAGCGCGGATCGTGGACGAGTCGACCCGCCTCCTGGCCGATCTGGTCGCCATCCCCAGCGTCAATCCGATGGGGAGGCCCGTCAGCGGCCCGGAGTACTTCGAGGGCCGAATCGGCGCCTACCTCGAAGATTGGTTCCAGCAAGCCGGGATCTCGACCGTTCGCCAGGCCGTCGCGCCGGGGCGGTCGAATATCCTGGTCCGCTATGAGGCGCCCGGATCCTCGGCCCCGACGATCCTTCTCGACGTTCACCAGGACACCGTCCCGGTGGACGGCATGACCATTCCCCCGTTCGAGCCGCGGGTCGAAGCGGGCCGGCTGTACGGCCGGGGCTCGTGCGACGTGAAGGCGGGGATGGCGGCCATGCTGCTGGCTTTCCGTCGCCTTTGCTACGAGCGGCCGAAGGGCTCGGCCTCGGTGATCCTGGCCTGCACGGTCGACGAGGAATACACCCACCTGGGCTCGGACAAACTGGCCGAAACTCAGAAGGGGATCGACCTCGCCGTGGTCGCCGAGCCGACCAAGCTGGACGTCGTCCCGTGGCACAAGGGCTCGGTCCGCTGGAAAGTTCGGACGAAGGGCGTGGCCTGCCACAGCTCGACCCCCGAGCGCGGCGCGAACGCCATCTACCGGATGGCGAAGGTCGTCGACGCCCTGGAGGCTCACGCTGAAGAGCTATCCCGGTCGGTCCCGCATCCGAAGCTCGGCCCACCGAGCCTCTCGGTCGGTCGGATCGACGGCGGCCGGAGCGTGAACGTCGTCCCCGACTGGTGCGAGATCGAGATCGACCGCCGCCTGCTCCCCGGCGAGACCTGGGAGGAGGCCGTCGAACGGGCTCGCGCGTGCGTCGCGTCCCAGGTTGTGGATCCATCGGTCGTCGAGTTCGAGCCCCCCTGGGGTCGAATGCCCGCGCTGGAGACCCCCCTCGGCCCCTGGCTGGAGCCGCTCACGAAGGCCGTTGAGGCGGCGACGGGTCGGGCCCCCGCGTTGGTGGGCGTCCCGTACGGAACCGACGCAGGCCCGCTCGGGCAGGTCGGCATTCCGGCGATCGTCTTCGGCCCCGGCGACATCGCCCAGGCGCACACCCGCGACGAGTGGATCGAACTGGATCAGGTGGCTCTGGCCGTGGAGGCGTATTACCGGATCGCCCTGGCCCTGGGTTGATCGCATCGAGACCGCGCAACGGAAACCGCCCCGGCGGCCTCCCTCTGGGAAAAGGAAGGGCGGGGCGGTTTCGAACGGGAAGCACGCTCACCGTGAATCCTGGGGCGGCGGCCCGGCGATCTTGGCGGTCGTCGGACGCAACCGGGCCCACTGAAGGGTGACGAGATCGGTTGCGACCGTCGACCGGGCTTGCCTGTCAGGGGACGGCTCAGAAGACGTCCATGGTGAAGTGGTTGCCCTGGTACCACTTCTTCTTGTCCCAGTCGTGCCAGCCGTGGGGGTGCCGGAACTTGTCCAGGACCCGATAGCCGCCGTAGAAATTATGGTAATACGGCCCCTGGATCTGGGGCACGATCCGCTGCTCGCGGGGGTACTTGTACCAGCCGTCGTACAGCCCGTTGTACTCGAACCCGTTGCCCGGGACCTGGGGCGGCACATAAGGCCAGTGCAGGTAGTCGTTCCAGTCCTGGGCCTTGGCCGAGCCGCCCAGCGAAAACGCCAGGGCCAGGGCGAACGCGGTGATCCATGAGCCTCGCGACACGTTCCACCTCCGTGTAGGGAACCATCACAATCCACGAGTAGGATGACACACGGTTCCCGGCCGTGCGGCGAATTCGCAGACGGATTTCCGGCCCCCAGGAGCGGTTATGCACGACGCATCGACTCGTTCGCAGAGGTTCGCCCCGAGGGTCCTTTCGGTCGCTCGTCTCGTCGCGGTCGCGACGGTTGCATGCCTCTTCCGTTTAGGGACGGTCTGCGCCGAGGAACCCGGCCGGATTGAGCTGGAACGCTGGGTGAAACTGCTGGCCTCGCCTGAATTGGAAGGGCGACGCGGAGAAGGGGGGAGGAAGACCGCCGGCGCGATCGCCGACGAGTTCCGCCGCCTCGGGCTGAAGCCTCTCTTCGACGGTCAGTACATCCAGGAGATTCCCCCTGCGCCGCCGGCCGATATGCTCGGCCGGAACGTGGGGGCGATCCTGCCGGGGAGCGACCCGAAACTCGCGGCAAGGTACGTCATCCTCTCCGCCCACTACGACCACCTGGGAGTAAGGGGGGGCGTCCTCTATCCGGGGGCCGACGACAACGCCTCGGGTGTGGCGATGATGCTCGAATCGGCTCGTTGCCTGGCTGAGGCAGCCGAGAAGCCCCAGCGGTCAGTCGTCTTCATCGCCTTTGACCAGGAGGAGGCGGGGCTCTACGGCTCTCGCTATTTCGTAGCCCATCCGCCTTTCGCCGTTGAGAGCGTCGACCTGTTCGTTACAGCCGACATGATCGGCCGATCGTTGGGGGGCGTCTGCGGCGACTTCTTCTTCGTCATGGGGACCGAGCACGTCCCGGCCCTTCGCCCATGGCTGACCGAGGCGGTGGGGGGGCGTCCGCTTCGGATGGGGATCCTCGGCGCGGATCTGCTCGTCCTCAACCGCAGCGACTATGGGCCGTTCCGGTCGAAGAAGGTCCCGTTCCTCTTCTTCAGTACTGGGGAGAATCCTCGATATCACTCGCCCAGCGACACGCCCGAGACCATCGATTATCCCAAGATGACTGAGATCAGCCGCGTGATTTACGGGGTGGTGGCCCGGGCAGGCATGGCCCCGACGCTCCCTGCTTGGAGCGACCAGACGGACAATCCCGTCGAGGAGGCGATGACGATCCGCGAGGTTCTCAAGTCCCTCGATGCCCACCGTGACGCCCTCAGGCTGAACGCGGCCCAGGGTTATGTGATCGACGGAGCACTCAAGACCCTGGAGGGGGTCGCCGCGCGGGGAGCGATCACAGCGTCGGAGCGGTCGAGTCTCCTCCGAGCGGCTCGGCTGGTCCTGATGACGGCCTTCTGAGGTCTACGGTTGGACTTCGAGCGGGACCACGCGGAGGCCGGGAACCGGGGGCGGCGTGAAACGTGGGAGCATCCCCGGCGGCTGAATGTCCAGAGGGGGCGGGGGGGCGTCCCCCAGGTTTGGCAACCTCCGCCGGAAGGGGATGATTCCGAACTCGTCCGGAGGGACGGCGAGGCCGTTCGGGTTGGGTGCGAAGGGGGCGATGGGCATCTGGTCGGGAGCCGGAGCCCAGCCGCCAAGGTTGATGGCGTCCGCCGTTTCTCCGTGAGATCCCAGTTCGTTGGTGCTCTTACCCGTTCTCTGGAGGGTGCCGTCGCCGGCGATCGTTTCCAGATGCGTCGCCCAGGCGTTCGTGGGGTCGGCGACGGCGGCCAGGGAATAACCACCCGCCGTCTCCTCAATCGACGACCGCGAACCACGGGTCTCCCGTTCGAGATAACTCACGATCCCACGCGCTCGGCCGACTTCCCCCTTGCTCATCAGAATCTGGGCGCGAAGACACATCCATCGGAGTCGGTCGCGAGGCGTTTCGGCCGTGGATTCGACGGCGGCCAGAAGCCGCTCGGCGGCGTCGTAGTCCTGGGCGAGGTAGGCGAAGAAGAGGCGGAAGTCTTCAAGTCCGTCTTCTGGGGCGGCGGGGGGAGACGTCAGCGGACCAGAGGCGAACTTCGCCAGCCGTTTCAATCGGAACTGCCGGGGGTGGAAGCCGCCCAACTCGCCGAGGATCGGCAGGACCGTCGCTCGCACGCCTTCGCCATCGCCGGTCGGCGACGGGAGCCAGGTCTGCAGGAGATCCAAGGCGCACGACGCAAGGCGGTCCAGCCATCGGCGGCGGCTCGACAGATCCGGGGCGACGGGGATGGTTTCCTTGGTCGTAAGATCGAACAAGGCGACAAGGCCCGCACCACCGCCGTCATCCACCCGGAACGCCAGATTCAGGCCGTCCGGCGAGATCGCCGGCGCGCCAAGCTGCAGTCCGCTATCCAGGGGGTGGAACCGGTCGTAGGTGTTCTGACCGACCAGGCTGCACCAGCGCATGACCTGTTCCTGCCCGTCGTTGATGAGGCAAACGCCCTGGTCCTGTTCGGCGTCCATGGTCAGGTCGACCCGGGCCGAGCGAGGTCGGGGATCTCCTCCCATAGTGGCAGGCCCTCGCATGCGGCCCGGGACGTTCGTCGGCGAGATCGATTCCAGCGTCGAGACGGGCGTCGCATAGCCCCCCTCAAGCCCGACGCGAACGAGGCTGACGTTCCTCGTTCGGAACGCTCCTCCGCCCGGTCCAGCGATCATCATGAGCGACTGGCCGTCCTGGCCCCAGGCCAGCAGCGACGCGGTCAGAGCCGAGGCGTTGACGCGCAGAACCTGGTCGCTCCCTCCAATCGCGGTGAGGAGATGCACCTGAACCGCCGGCTCGGCTTCGGGAACGGGGATTTCCTTCAGGAACGCCATCCGCCGCCCATCGGGAGACCACGCCGGCGCGAAGGCTCCATCGAGCGTCAGGGCGGTTCGGCCGTCCGTCAGGTTCACCAACCACAGGCCGGCGACGGCTCCCGGTCGGGGGACGGCCACCCGGCGGCCGTCCGGACTGGGGGCGAGTTTCTGACGTGCGATCGCGACGCGGTCCTCAGCGTTGAGTTCCAGGTCGGCCTCGACGGCGATCGTCTGTCTGCGGTCCAGGCCCGATCGCACGACCACCTCGAATCGACCATGCTGAGTCGATCCCCCTTCGCCCTCGGTTGGGTTGAATCGGCCGTAGACGAGGGTCCGGCCGGAGGCGACCCAACTCGGCGACGAGAGCGGCTGGGGAGACTCCTCGATCAGGACCGATTCCCCGCTCTTAATCTCGGTCGCCCAGATCCGGTAGATCCTTTGCGGGACGACGGGAGCCGAGTGCGTCGCGTCGGGTACGCCGCCCGGCGCGAGCATCCAGCCTGAGGGCAGGGCGGTGGCGTCTGAGCTCTCTACCGTCGTGTAGGCGATCCAGCGGCTGTCGCGGGACCACTCGACCGGAGCCACGGGGGTCGCCGCGACGAGCGCGACCGATAGAACGTGTGCGAGTCCTGCGAGACTCGACGACATGGGGGACTCTCCGCCGGGTCGAGGGCGCGTCGCGTTCCCGCGCCTCGTGGAACACCGATCTTCGGTGTCGAGGACGACGCTGTTCAAGTATAAGACGGCTGGCGCCGACTTCCTAGTTGAAAGGTCGAGACGCGACGGCTCGCAGAACCATCCTGGAACAGAGGACGGATGGTCCATGTGTTTGACCGTCGGCCTGCAGGTTGTATCCTTCCGGGAACGGGTTACGTCCGTCGCCCCAGGCTGCGCCGCTGGGCCTGGTCCTTGAAGGAGGGCCAGGCCGAGGATAAGATGCGGGGTCGTCGACGGCGGACGCCCCGACGCTTCGAATCCCGGCCGGCTCGAGAGTCGGGCCCCTCCAGAGTCTCGCCTTCTTGAATTCGGGAGCTTCCATGCGTTTCGTCCTGATCGACCGGATCGTCGACGTTCAACCCGGCCGTTCGCTGCACGCCGTCAAGAACCTGTCGCTCGCCGAGGAATATCTGGCCGACCACTTCCCTGGATTTCCGGTTATGCCCGGGGTCCTGATGCTGGAGGCTCTGACTCAGGCCGGCGCGTGGCTCCTTCGGGACATGGAAGACTTCGCGAACAGCATCATTCTGCTGAAGCAGGCCAAGACGATCAAGTACGGAAGCTTCGTCGAACCTGGTCGGCAGCTTGAACTTAAGGTCGAGCTGATCTCCGACGCCGCCCCCGACGCCACGTTCAAGGCCGTCGGCGTGATCGACGGCCAGGAGATGGTCAAGGGCCGGATCATCCTGACCAGATACAACCTCCGCGACAAGAACCCGCATCTGCACGCGACCGACGCTTCGATTGTGGCTGGGCTTCGCGATCTTTACGCCACCTTGCGCAAAGGATCGGTCGGCGCCCGCGCGATCTCTCGGACGCCAGAGCCTGCGGGCGTCAAGCTCATCTGACACGTGGTTGGGCGTATGACCCGCCCAGCCGGCGCACTCGGCGCAGCTTGCCGAGGCGGGCCAGAAAAAAACCAAGGTTCCCGTCAACTTAGGTCGTATCATTAGCTTGAGCTTGCTGAGGTTGCAAGAAATCCCGATTTTCTGGACAATGCCAGGCGTGCCCAGGATCCAGGCCGAAGGATCGTGGGCAGCCTTCCAATACGAATCGGGCCTCACCTTGCCACCCGCCCCACTTGAAGTTCGCCGCTCGATCTTGCCGACGATTAAGTGAGCCGACTTAATCGTAGGCCCGTCCGCGTCCCCGATTCGCAGCCGATCGAGTGCGAGCCCTGGTCCCCTTTTTCCTGAGGATGACATGCCCGCATACGAAGAAATCTTCGACAAGGTCCAGTCCACGCTCGTCGACGCTCTTGGCGTGGACGAAGAGGACGTCACTCGCGAATCGACCCTCCAGGGCGATCTGGGAGCCGAGTCGATCGACTTCCTCGACATCGTTTTCCGTCTCGAGCGGAACTTCGGGATCAAGATCCCCCGCGGCGAGCTCTTCCCGGAGAACCTGGTCGCCGATCCCGAGTGGATCGCCGACGGCAAGCTCACGCCGAAGGGCGTCTCCGAGCTGAAGGCCCGCCTGCCGTTCGCCGACCTCTCGAAGTTCGAGGCTGATCCGGACGTCGAGAAGATGGGCGATCTGTACACGGTCGACATGCTCGTCCATTACGTCCAGAGCAAGCTGGCCGCCTGACCATCGCGGCCGACCGCCCCACCAGCCCGGAACGGCCGCGGCCCTTGTCATGGGCCGCGCGTCCGGCGACTGGGCGTGTGGGGGACCGGCCTCTCCTTCTCCACCTTCCCCCTGGCCCGGCGGCGCGCCCGATCATGCGATGGATCTGGATCGATAAATTCACGGAGTTCCGGAGCGGTCAGTTCGCGCGAGCGATCAAGAACCTGACCCTTGCCGAGGAACACCTGCACGACCACTTCCCGGGATTTCCGGTCATGCCCGCCTCCCTCATCATCGAGGGGCTGGCGCAGACGGGGGGCATCCTGGTGGGCGAAGCCAGCGGCTTCGCGGAGAAGGTCGTGCTCGCCAAGCTCCCTCGCGTCGAGTTCTTCGGCGTCGCCTGCGCCGGCGACCAGTTGACCTACGAGGTGACGCTCACCGATCTGCGGTCCGAAGGGGCTGTCGTCGACGCCAAGGCGTTCCTGAACGGCGAACTCCTCTGCGACGCCGAGATCGTTTTCGCGCACCTGGACAATACACGGGCCAACCAGATTTTCGGCCCCAAGAACTTCGTTTTCACCCAGCAGCTCCTTGGGGTCCTGGACCTCGCCAAGGCGCAACAGCGGGCCAAAGAGCAGGCGGACGCGTCCGCCGATGGTCAGGCCAACGGCGAGCCCACCACGCCGACTCCCCCCCAGGGTTGAGGCTGCGACGGTCGCCAAAGCTGCGAAATTCGGGTAGACTGTCCGCATTCAAGAGTTTTTGACGTTTCGCGCGACGGGACGGATCGGGGCCCAAGCCCCCCAACGGAGTCCGACGGGTCATTCATGGTTGGTCTTGAACGCCGCGTGGTCATCACCGGTCTGGGATTCGTGACGCCCCTGGGCGATACGCCAGAGACGCTCTGGGAGCGGATCTCCGCCGGCCAGGGTGCGCTTCGGCGGATCGAAGAGTTCCCCGTCGCGGGGCTCCCCAACGACGTCGTCGCTGAGATCCGGGGCTTCGACTTCATCAAGGGCTACGCCCTACCCAAGTTCCGCAAGACGCTGGCCAAGAGCCGCAAGTACATGGCCCGCGACATCCAGCTCGCGGTGGCTGCGGCCCAACGCGCCATGAGCGACGCGGGACTCGTGGACGGCGGCGTCGATCCGACGCGGATCGGCATCGACCTGGGCGCCGGCCTGATCTCGACGGACCTCGACGAGCTGGCTCCGGCCATCACGATGGCCACCGAGAAGACGGGCCAGTTCGAGTTCCCCGTCTGGGGAAAGGAAGCCATCGGCGTCATCGAGCCGATCTGGCTTCTGAAGTACCTGCCCAACATGCTGGCCTGTCACATCTCGATCCTGATGGACTGCCAGGGGCCCAGCAACACGATCACGGAGGCGGACTCGTCCTCCAACCTCGCCATCGCCGAGGCCGCCCGGATCATCGCCCGCGGCAAGGCTGACGTGATGATCACCGGCGGGGCCGACTCCAAGATCCATCCGCTCAGTCTGACCCGGATGGCCCTGTACAACACGATGTCGCGCTGGGAAGGAGAGCCCTCCGCGGGCCTCCGCCCGTTCGACGCTCGCCGCGACGGCACGCTTCCCGGCGAGGGGGCTGGCATTCTGATCATCGAGGAACTTGGTCACGCCCTTCGACGCGGGGCCAAGATCCACGGCGAGATCCTCGGCGCCGGTTCGGGCTGCGACGCCGTTCCGACCGGGGGGCTGGACCCGCAGGGCGGGGGGACCGAGATCGCGGTCAAGGCCGCACTCCGCGAGGCTCGTATCAAGCCCGAGGACGTCGGCCACGTCAACGCCCACGGCGCGGGCTTCAAGGTTGGCGACCTCGCCGAGGCTCGGGCCTTTGAGCGGGTCTTCGGCAAGGGTGCTGTGCCGGTCACCGGCCTGAAGGGCTACCTGGGGAACATCGCGTCGGGAGCGGGGGCTGTCGAGCTGATCTCCAGCCTCGTCGGCGTGAACCGGGGCCTGATCCCCCCCACGCTCAACTGCGAAGAGGTCGATCCGGCGTGCCACGTCGACGTCGTGACGGCCGCTCCCCGGCCGACCGACAATCCCATCTTTGTTAACACCAACGTCACCATCAACGGGCAGGCCTCGGCCGTCGTGGTCAAGGGCGGGCCGATCGCCCCCGAGGGCTGATCTCGGGCCAGGGCTCGTCCTCGTTTCGGTTTTCCTCAGAGGTCGGGCGAAGGCCCGGGAAGATAGCTCCATGCGGCGGGTCGTCGTCACAGGAATGGGAATGGTCACCCCGGTCGGCGGGGACGTTGAGTCGACCTGGCAGGCGCTGCTGGCCGGCAAGAGCGGCGTCGGGCCGATCTCGCACTTCGACGCTCGCACCTTCCCGACCCGGATTGCCGCCGAGGTGAAGGATTTCGACCTCTCGCGGTATCTCGACGACGCCGACCGCTGGGCCGAATACTCGCGGAACACGCGGTTCGCCCTGGCCGCCGGCAAGATGGCGATGGACGACTCGGGGCTGACCGAGTGTCAGGACCTGGACCGTTCGCGGTTCGGCGTCTATCTCGGCGCGGGCGAGGGGCAGCAGGACTTCGGCCGATTCGTCAAGCTCGTCTACAAGTGCACGAAGGGAGTGGGCGACTCCCATCTGAAGGTCTCCGAGTCGGAGTTCACCCGGCTGGGCGTCGACAACCTGCACGTCAGGCACGAATCCGAGCAGGAACCGGGCACGCCGGCCGCTCACCTGGCAGCTCGGTTCGGCGCTCGGGGAGCGAACTCGAACTGCCTCACGGCCTGCGCCGCCAGCTCGCAGGCGATCGGCGAGGCGTACGAGATGATCCGCCACGACTGCGCCGACGTGATGCTCTCGGGCGGCACTCATAGCATGATCCACCCTTTCGGCGTCACGGGCTTCATCCTGCTTACGGCTCTCTCGACTCGCAACGACGAGCCCCAGAAGGCGAGCCGCCCGTTCGATCGCGAGCGTGATGGATTCATCATCGGCGAAGGGGCGGGCATGCTCGTGCTCGAGGAGCTTGAGCACGCCAAGGCTCGGGGCGCGAAGATCTACGGCGAGCTTGTCGGCTACGGCTCCACGGCCGACGCGTTTCGGATCACTGACAGTCACGAAGACGGCCGCGGGGCGATCGCCTGCCTGCGTGAGGCTCTCGACGGCGCTGGGTTGGCTCCCGAACAGATCGACTATATCAACGCTCACGGGACCAGCACGTCGGTCAACGATTCCGTTGAGACCCTGGCGATCAAGAAGACCTTCGGTGAGACCGCCTATAAGGTCCCCATCTCGAGCACCAAGAGCATGATGGGCCACCTGATCGCCGCCGCCGGCAGCGTCGAGGCCATCGTCTGCCTCCTGACGATTCGCGACGGCGTCCTCCCTCCCACGATCAACCTGGACAACCCCGACCCCGACTGCGACCTCGACTACATTCCCCACGAGGCTCGTAAGAAGCACGTCGACGTCGCGCTTTCCAACAGCTTCGGCTTCGGCGGCCAGAACATCACCCTCATCTTGAAACGCTACACCGACTGACCGATGTCTCGCCGGGTCCGTTCCTGCCGCGCAGGGGCGATTCTGGCGAATCGAACGGGAGTGCATTCGTGACCGGCCTCTCTACCTTGCTTGTCATCCTGGTCGTCGTCGCGCTGATCCCCGTGGTGGTCTTCGGCGGCTTCCTGCTGTTCTGCATCTGGATGTACTGCCCGGTCATTCGGCGAATCTTCGAAGAGCGGCCGATGTTCATGCCGCTGAAGCTCACTCCCGAGGACGTCGGCGAGGCGGCCTCGTTCAAGACGGGCGACGGCTTGACCCTCCAGGGGAGCTACTTCAAAGCCCGTACCGACTCTCGGGTGGGCGTGCTCGTCTACTGCCACGAGTTCCTCAGCGACCGCTGGAGCTACGCCCCGTACCTCGACCATCTGCGCGACCGCGGTTTCGACGTCTTCAGCTTCGATTTCCGCGGCCACGGCGAAAGCGCCTCGGAGCCCGGCTACGATCCGCTCCAGTACGCCTCGGATCGTGAGGTCGACGACCTCCAGAGCGCCCTCGCGTATCTTCGGACTCGTCCCGACCGCGACCTGTCCGGCTACGGCCTGTTCGGCGTCAGCCGCGGGGGCGGTACGGCCCTGCTGGTCGCCGCCGACGAACCCGACGTCTGGGGCGTCGTCACCGACGGCGCGTTCGCGACTCGCGGCACCATGACCGCGTACATCGTCCGCTGGGCTGAGATCTTCGTCCGGGTCAAATGGTTCCTGAAGCTCGTTCCCCGTTTCATCTTCGCCATCCTCGGCGACGTGGCTCGGGCCGGCACGGAGCAGCAGCGAGGCTGCAACTATCCCAGCATCGAGCGTGCGGTTTCCCGTCTCACGCCCCGCCCTTGGCTCCAGATCCACGGCCAGCGCGACGTCTACATCGGCGTCGACATCGCCCGCGAGTTCTTCTCGTGGGCCGGCGAGCCGAAAGAGCAATGGCTGGTCGCCGACGCCAAGCACAACCGCTGCCGGGAGACGGCTCCCGAGGAATACTCGCTCCGCCTGGCTGAGTTCGTCGACCTCAACGCTCCTCGGCGTCCGCTCATCGACGCCGAGGACGAACCGGCCGCGACCGATTTCCGTAAGTTCTCCGCCGTCGAGGGCCGGATCGTCGGCGGCGGCCTGATGACCAACGTCGCCTCCCCCGTCACCGGCTGAACCCTTCACCTCCGGGACGCCGACCCATGCTCAGGTTCATCAAGCGGCTCGTCGGCCGCCCGATCGCGAACCGCGCCCGTCGCCTCGCCGGCGAATTCCTCCAGCAGACGGAGCAAGCCGGCAAGGTTCAGCGCGACCTGCTCCTGTCGCGGATCGCGCGCAACGCCGACAGCGACTTCGGGCGCGACCACCACTTCGCCGAGATCCGCACCCCGGAAGACTTCCGCCGCCGCGTCCCCATCGGCGATTACAACCGCCACGAACCTTATATCGACCGCGTGCGAAACGGCGAGGTCTCGGCCCTCTTCGGTCCCGGGACCGAAGTGCTCATGTTCGCGATGACCTCGGGGACCACCAATCGTCCCAAGACGATCCCCGTCACCCGCGAAGCTCTTCAAGACTATCGCGAAGGCTGGCTCGTCTGGGGGATCCAGGCGTTCGACGCGCATCCCGACATGATCCAGGACGGGATGCGCCCAATCCTTCAGATCGCCAGCGATTGGCGTGAGAGCTACACGACCGCCGGCATCCCCTGCGGCGCGATCACCGGCCTCACGGCCTCGATGCAGAACCGGATGGTGCGGACGACCTACTGCATGCCCCCCTCGGGATCTCGGATCAAGGACGTCGAGTCGAAGTATTACGTCGCCCTCCGATACTCGATCTACAAGAACTTGGGGACGATCATCGCGGCCAACCCCAGCACCATCCTGAACATGGTCCGGCTCGGCGACCGCGAGCGCGAGACCCTCGTCCGCGACCTCTACAATGGGACGCTCGATCCCAAGTGGGCGGTCCCCGACGACGTCCGCCGCGAGATTCGCTTCCGGACGCGGATTCGTCGCAAGGAGACAGCCCGACGACTGGAGTCGATCATCGCCGAGCACGGCCGACTCCTCCCGCGCGACTACTGGCCCAACCTGGAGTTCCTCTCCAACTGGATGGGAGGAACGATGCGGGCCTATCTCAGGGGCTACCCTGAGTTCTTCGGCGAGAAGCCCGTGCGGGACGTCGGCCTGATCGCCTCCGAGGGCCGGATGACGATCCCAATCGAGGACGGGACGCCCGCCGGGGTGCTCGACATCCGCCACCACTACTTCGAGTTCATCCCCGAGGAAGAAGCGGAGAAGCCCGACCCCCAGACCGTCGAGGCCGTCGATCTCGTCGAGGGGAAGAACTACTTCATCCTCCTGACGACGGCCGGCGGGCTCTATCGCTACAACATCTTCGACCTCGTTCGCTGTGTGGGGTTCCACGGCGAGGCGCCGGTCGTCGAGTTCCTGAACAAGGGGGCGCATTTCTCCAGCATGACTGGGGAAAAGCTATCCGAACATCAGGTCATCACGGCCGTCGAGACGGCCCAGCGGTCGGTCGGGCTTCGGCTGCGGTCGTACCTCCTGCTCCCCATCTGGGGCGATCCTCCTGCGTATGGGATCCTGGTGGAGAACTCCGACCTTCCCGACGACGAGCGAGCCGACAGGTTCGTCGCCGCGGTGGAGGATCAGCTCCGAACGCTTAACGTGGAGTATGCGGCCAAGCGAGACAGCCTCCGTCTCGGCCCTCTCCGCACGATCCGAATCCAGGACGGCGGCTGGGGCGAATTCCAGAAACGGCGGCTCGCCCGCAGCGGCGGAACAGTCGAACAGTATAAGCAGCCGCACCTGATCCCCGACGTTGAGGCTATTCACGCCTTCCCGATCGTCGCGACGATCAATTCCTGATCGATCGGTGCGGTCCAGCCCGCGACGAACGCCAGCCCGGCTGTGCGTTCGCCTTGCCGGTTTGCGGCGGATGTGGTATGCGTGCGCGTGTGTTACGGATGATCCAGGCCAGGGCTCCAGGCCGCCGACCGGACGGACCGTCCGACGGAATCCCCACTGAAGGGGAGCGATGACATGAATCCGGCGAACAACGCCGCATCGAAGACCAGGTCCGCAGGGCTCGCCGCCCTGACGCTTGCCGCTGCTTTGAGCACCGCCGGCTGTGCGACGAGCGGCGGCGAACTCTGGCATTCAGGATCGAGTTCCCTCACAAACCTGCTCTGGCCTCGCGAGCGAGCCGAGCCGGGTTACGACCTGTACGCCCAGAACATGGCCGGCTCGAAGGGCGTCAAGCAGGCCGAATCCGCGGCGCAGGCTGGCGCCGATCAGGAGAATCCTTCAAAGCCCGCGGCGACTCGCTCCGCGGCCGAGGTCGCGGCCGACGATCGTGGGGCGGGGGCCGCTTCGGCCTTTGCCGAATCCAAGCCGCGTGGGGTCAACGACGCCCGGGTTCGCGTCACGCTGGGACGTCCTGAAAGCGTTCCTGTCCTGAAGGACGCCGACGGCCGACCGGGCCCACTCATCGCTTCGACCGCGCCCGATATTCAGGGGCCGCTTGCGCAGGCGACTGATCCGGCCCCTGCGCCGGGCGCTGCTCAGCGACAGGGAGTTGCGGAAGCGAAGCCTGAACCTGCGCCGGCCCTAGCCGCCGCCGATTTGGCGCCTGAGCCGGCGCCTGCTCCCGCAGCACCTGCACTCGCTCAGGCCGAGCCGGCCGCCGAGACCCAGGCCGCCCCGCCCGAGGCGAACCTCAAGACGATCCTGGACGGCGCTCGCGAGCGTCTGGAGGGGATGTCGACCTATCAGGTCGCGATCACGCGCGTCGAGCGCGTCGGCAGTCAGGTTCTGCCCGAGGAGAAGGCTCTGCTGAGCATCCGGCGAAATCCGAAGGCGGTCCGGCTGGAATGGCCGGAGGGGGCGAACAAGGGGCGCGAGGTCATCTACTCGGCCGCGATCAACGACAAGGTGATGCACGTCAACGTCGCCAATTCGGCGATCCCGATCCCTCGCATGACGCTCCCCGTCGACAGCCCGCTCGCCATGCGGAACAGCCGCCACGCCATCACCGAGGCCGGCTTCGACACGATCTTCAACAACCTCTCCAAGCAGGTCGACTCTCAGGGTCGCCCTACTGGCGCGGAGGGGAGGCTCACCTACAAGGGGCTCCAGCAACCGGAGGGGGGCGATCGGCCCTGCCATCTGATTCAGCGGATCACTCCGGCCAAGGAAGTCTGGCGCGTCTATCTCGACGAGGACACTCTGATGCCGGTCGTCGTCACCGCCCATCAGGCTGACGGCGGTTTGCTGGAGTCGTATCGGTACGAGAACCTCAAGGCTGATCCGACCGAGTTGGCCGCCGCCGAGGCGTTCGACCCCGACAAGCGTTGGGGACCTTCGCAGGGGCTTTTCTCGCGGATCGCTCGGGCCGCCGCCGCGACCGCCGAACAACCCGCCGCAACGACCCGCTGACTGCCAAATCGGCCGGCAACGAGCCATTCAAAGACTTTCACCGGTCGCCGAACGTCGCTTTTTTGAGAATTCCAAAGGCTGACCTTGTAAGAAGTTGTCGTGATGGAGTCTGATATCGGAGGCGACGTCTCAGAGGCTGGCGCGAGATTTGCTCTTGTTTGCCGGCCGACAGGATTCTCGGTGCGGATCAACGTGGATCGGGACTATGCCGTCACCAGCAGTGCAGGACTATTCGATTCTCATCACGGACGATGACGCCGGAGTGCGTGAAACGCTCCGCGACATCTTCGTCCCGCATGGGTATCGTACGTTCCTGGCGGAGAGCGGCGAGGAAGCCATCGACATCGTCCGGGTCCACCCCGTTCACGTCGCCCTTTTCGACATGCACCTGCCCCGGCTCTCCGGGCTGGAAACCCTCGCCGTCGTCCGCCAGATGCGCGGAGCGCTGCCGGCCATCCTGATTTCAGGCGCCTGCGACGAGAACCTGCTGCGTCGCGCCCTCTCCGAGCACGCCTTCTGCGTACTGGAAAAGCCCGTCAGCCGACACGTCGTCGTCCACGTGGTCCATCGGGCTTTGCAAAAGTACTACCAGAACTGACAGCCGACGGCCGTTTGACTCGGACGACTCAGGACATTTCGTCGATGTCCACGTCGGGCTCGGTCCCTTCCCACTTCTTCACGATCACGCGGGAGCCCTGCACGTCGACGACCTCGACGAGGCTGTCAGGCTCGATGTAGAAGTTGTCGGCCGTCACGTCCAGGAGGAGTTTCCCGAAACGGGCCTTCCCTGTCGGCCGTAGCGGCGACGTGGTGCGGCCGGTCTCGCCGATCAGGTAGGCGAGTGAATCGTAGCCTTCCATCGGCGGCTTCACGGTGGGATCGAGAGTCTCCCCTCCCGCGCCCGTCCAGGGTTCGGGTTTGAGGATCAGCTTGTTGAAGATCGGGATCGCCGGGAAGTAGTGGGCCAGCACCACCGCGCCGACCGTTACTCCGATGAGGGCGACGATCAACTGGATGAGGGTTAAGCCCATCTCACGGTATTCGTAATCCTGAGTCGGCCACGTAAAGGTGTGGCTGGCCATCACGATGCTGCCGAGCATCAAGACGATGCCCGACATGCCGAAGATCCCGAAGCCCGGAAGCACGAAGAGTTCCACAGCCAGCGAGATCAGTCCCAGCAGAAAGAGGATGATCTCAAGCTGATCCGCGGTGCCGCTGAGGTAGTGGCTCCAGAAGAACAGCAAGAAGGCCAGGGCTGAGACGATCGCCGGCAGACCGATCCCCGGCAGCTTCAACTCCACCACCATCATGAACAGGCCGACGAAGAGGAGCAGCCAGCTCACGTAAGGGTCGGTCAACAAGGTGACCAGGGAGTCGACCCAACCAGGGCCTTCCACGCGGATCGCAACCCCCTGGAGACCATAGAGGGTCTTCAATTCCTCGAAGTCCCGGACGACCTGATTGAATCCGTACGCCGAAGCCTCGGCTGCGTCGATGGTCAACGGACCGCCGGCGCGATTGCGGGGTTCCAGGTTGGTGAATCGATTGGGATCGGCTTCCGCTTCGCGGAGCAGGACCAGTCGGCGGCCCTGGGTGTTTTGATCGGTCGCTTCGACGACCTCGGCTCGAGGGTCGATCATCGCTCGGGCGACGGCTTCCGAATGGCCCTTCTTCGCAGCCAGGAAAGCCGCCTTTTCGGCGAGGCCGGCGATCTGGACTTCGGTCAGATCCTCGAGTCGCCCTCGCGCCGTGATGAACTGGGCGACGTCGCCCATCCGGGCTCCCTCTTTGAAGACCACGTCGCGACAGGCGAGCGGCAGAAGCGCTGCTACGCCGAGCGCCCGTTCGTTGAGATAGGCCACGGTCTTCATGTCGTCGATGCCGGCGATCAGGTCGGCGACCGTGTCGGCCGTCTCCACCATTCCTCCCGGGCTGTCGATCTCGAAGAAGACGAGGTTCGACCTCTCGCGGCGGGCCTGGTCGAGTCGTCTCCCCAGGTAGGAGATCATCGCCGATTCGATGGGCCCCTCGATCTTGATCCAGACCGGGCGGACGTTCTGGCCGAGCGTCGGGTCGTCGACCGTGGACCCGCCCGCGATGTGGTAAAGAGCGGCGACCTCGGCGGGTGAGTGGGCGATTCGTTTGCAGAAGCCCTCCTCACGCGCCCGGTCGGCCGTCAGGACGCCTCGCCGTCCCCCTTCCCAGGCCGGGCGATCGTCGAGGGCCTGGTTCGACTTGAGGAACTCCGGCATATGCTCGGCCATGACGTAGCGGATGCCCTTGTCCGGCGTCCGGATAAGCCGGAGGTCGGCGTCACGGTCAAGCATTCCCAGGATCAGGTCGGGGTCGCGGGTCTTGCGAACGGCCAGGAATCGCACGGGCTCGCGCAGGGCCGGATCGAACGATTGGGTCTCGGGAGTGATCGGCCCCAGGCTGGCGTTCGGCCCCATGACGATCTCGGTGCAGGCCACCACCGGGAGGACCGCGAACCCGGTGATTGGGTCGGGTACGTAGGCGACCGTTGATTTCGCGCCGCCGAGTTCGCGGGAGATGTAGTTCGCCAGATCGTAGGCGGCGCCGAAGTCGGTCGTTCCCGGCGCGGATTCGCCTGGAAGGAACTGGAAGACGAGGATCGGGCTCTGTCCCTGGGCGTCAGCCGAGGTCTTTTTGACGAGACCTCGCGTCTTGGATTGGATCTTGGCGATCTGGTCGTGCGTGATCGGTTCGGTGATCGTGAAGAACTGACCGGGAGTCACTTCGGCCCTGGCGGCGGGGGCCTCGGCCCGGCTCGCCGTCGGTATGAAGGAGGCCGCGGTCGAGACGAGCAAGACGGCGAGAGGGGCGACGGCTGGTCGTATCATCAGGGTCAGACTCCCTCCGCGGACACACGTCATGAACAGCCCTGGGCGGGATCCGAGCGTCCGTTCGGACGTTGTGGGCCGAACCCCAAGGGGGCCTCGGCGGACATCCCGAGAGGGCGACGTCGCGGATCGAGCCGGATGCGTCCCTGATCGCTACCGCGCTGATTATAGAGCCGGTTGAAATGACCGTCAAACGAACGCCCGGCGCGCGAAAGAGCCCTCCGAGGGGAGGGCTCGATTGGATCTCGATTGTTTTGGGCGTCTGCTCGGGTCAACGCCGGGGGGCGGCGCCAGGAGTACGGGCCGCGCTGGCGGGGGCAGCGGCGGCCGGGCGGGCCGCCGGGTTGCCGGCTGGGGCGCCGGGCGGGCGGGTCCCCGGAGCGTTGCGGGGCCGGTTCTCACCCATCGGGTTGTGAACCACCTTCCAGCCCTTGGCGGCGAAAGCCGCCACGTTGGGAGTGAAGTTCTCGTCGTTGACCGCGACGTTAGGCTTCACGGGGTTCAGGCGGAAATTCTTCGTCCCCTTGCCGGTGGGGGCGTAGAGGATGATCTGGATCGGCAGGATGAAGGAACTGTCCAGCAAGACGTACGACTTGCTGAAGCTCTCCCGGTCGACGTCGAGCTTGGGAATGATGCTCACCGCGTAGGAGTTCGCATCGGGCGCCTTGATCATCTCGATGGTATAGCGCTGCTTGGCTTCTTCGGCCTTCATGTTGAAGAGGAACGGCAGCGGGCCTTCCTCGATCGCCTTGGCGGCCTGATCTTTCTCGAGCGGGTAGACGAAGATCTGGCCGGTGTCGCTCTTGAACTGCACCACCTCGTTCCCGGTGCAGACGATCCGCTCGTCGTCGATGCTGTCCCAGGAGCCGTCGGCCTTCTTGGCCGGCTTCTTGCCCGCGTCCTGCTTGATCTTCTTGAAGTTGATGAAGGCCAGGTTGGGGTTCTTGAAGATGGCCCGACCCTCGTAGTACTCAATCTCGTCGAACTCGGGGATGTCGTCGCGGCGGAAGATCGAGACGTCCAGGGTTTTGAGCTTGGAGCTTTGCTCCTCCCACTTCCGCAGCAAGGTCTCGACGTCGATGTTCGGCGCCGCGGGGGCGGCTTGATCCTGAGCGGCTTGTGCTGGGGCGGCGCCCTGTTGGCGAGCGCCGGCGGCGGGCCTCGCCGCCTGGCCGAACGCAAGGGTCCCAGCCATCGTCCAGGCCGCTAGCAGCCCGCTCGTCCCGATCATTACTCCTCGTCGATCCATGACTTCCTCCCCGTCCTGAGCCAGGCGCCGTTCCGAGTGTTTCCGGGTTCTCCTGAACCTGGGGAAGCGGCCTCTCGGCGCGCGGCCCCCCGACACTTGAGGTCTAATTACCAAAGGACCGGATTTCCCACCAGATCAGCCGCCGATCTCCTCACCCTCCTCTGTCGGGCCGAGTGTCGTCTTTTCGATCAGTCCGCCCGCGGAAAGAGCGTGGATCGCCGATTCTTGCGGACTCGGGGCTGGAACGGTCACATCGCAACTCCTTGTAAAACAGAGAATTTGGTCGATATTACGGTTTGGCGCGAACCTTGCATGAGATCCGTTCGTCTGTCGAGGCTGCCGATCCCACGAACCGAGCCGGCCCCGTTTCTGGAGGCCGATCTCCGAACGAGGAAGGAGTGCGACATGCGACCTGGACCCATTCAAGAGATGGCCCCTCCGACCTGGCCCCTTCCGCTGATCGCCAGCGAGCCGCGAGGGCCGCGGCAGGCCGCGTGAGGCGGGCTAAGACAGGCCGACCGACTTGACGCAAACGGTCTTCGCGCCAAAGATCTCGTAGTCGTGCTAGGCGTACACCTCCCCCGCCCACGTCACGAGATTCGGTGATCCATGCCCGCTTCGGAACGTCCCCGGCTCCGTCCGCTCTCTGCGCGTCGCATCGAGAACCACGAACCTCCGTTGATGGTCCTGGACGACCCGCGACGCTTTTGTTCCTCCCCGATCATCCTGCCGCTCGACGTCTTTCACCACGTCGTTCGCCACTTCAACGGCCGAAACAGTCTTGCCGACGTGGAACGACTCGCCTTTGAGTCGAGCGGGCAGCGACTGGGCCTCCATTACGTGCGTCGACTGGTCAACGACCTTGACCGCGCCCTGGCTCTCGAAGGACCTACCCTCGACGCCGCCGTGCAAGCCTATCACGACGCCTCTGAACGTCCCGCCGCTCTTGCTGGCCGGTCTTATCCCTCCGACCGCCTGCGACTCGCCGCCGATCTCGACCGCTACTTCCGAGCGCGAGGCGGGGCGGGCCCGATGGCGCTGGCCGGGCCGGATCGCGGGCAGGACACGCGGGCCGACTCTCCCCGCCTTCGCGCGGTGGTCAGCCCGCACATCGACTTCCCCCGCGGCGGAGCGACTTACTCCTGGGCCTACAAACGCCTCGTCGCGGAGAGCGACGCCGAGATCTTCGTCGTCCTGGGCGTCGCGCACCAGTTCTGCCGCAGCCGGTTTGTCCTCACGCGGAAGGATTTCGCGACTCCGTTCGGGACCGTGAAGACCGACCAGCCGTTCCTCGATCAGATCGTCGCCCACGCCGGCGAGGGCCTGTTCAACGACGAACTTGTCCACAGGTCGGAGCACTCGATCGAGTTCCAGGCCGTGTTTCTGAAGCACGTCCTGGGGAATCGGCCCTTCACGATCGTGCCGATCCTGGTCGGCTCGTTCCACGACTTCGTCGAACGCCAAATCGACCCGATCGAGGATCCCGAGATCGCCCGGTTCATCTCCGCGCTCAAGGAGGCCGAGCGGGAAAGCGGCAAGAAGGTCGCTTATATCGGCGGCGTGGACATGTGCCACGTTGGGCCGGAGTTCGGCGATCCCGACCGCGTGGACGCCGGCTTTCGCGACCGAATCCGTCGTTTCGACCGGGAGATGATCGACCGCGCCGAGGCGTGCGACCCCGCCGGCTGGTTCCGGACGGCCGCCGAGGTGGGCGATCGATGGAGAGTCTGCGGCCTGGCCGCCACGTACACCATGCTTCACGCTCTGGGACCAGCGCAGGGCCGATTGCTGCGGTACGATCAGGCCGTCGACGACCACGAGCGAAGCTGCGTGAGCTTCGCCAGCATGGTTTTTCATGAGGCTCCGACGGCTTAAGCCGCGGCGGCGACGCCGTGGGGCGGTCCCTGGTTGACTCCGCGGCGGTGGGCTACAATGGACGGCCCCGCAGCGCCCGGCAGAGTCGCCGGCCGTGCATCGCCCAGGAGAAGCGAGAGCTCGATGAGCGCAGAGGCTCGGTCCAAGCTGGTGATCCTCGGGATCGGAGACGACGGAACCGCCGGGTTGACCGAAGCTTCGCGGAAGCTCCTGGCCGAGGCCGACGTGATTCTGGGAGCCCGCTCGACGCTGGATCAGGTCGGGCGCGTCGCCGGCAGGAAGCAAGTGCTGGAGGCCGAGATGCCCGCCGCGCTGGAGCAAGTGCGCGAGGCCCGCTCGGCCCTTCGGCCGGTCCTTGTCTGCGGCGGCGACCCTCTGTTCTACGGAGTCGCCCGCTACCTGTGCGATCGCCTGGGTAAGGACGGATTCGAGGTCGTCCCGCACGTCAGCAGCATGCAGTTGGCCTTCGCCCGGGTGAAGGAAAGCTGGGAAGACGCCTACCTCACCAGCCTGGCCGGCAGGCCGCTGGAGCCGGTGCTCGATCGGATCCGCACCGCTGAGAAGGTGGGCCTCTTCTCCAGCGATCAGCACCAGCCGAACAAGGTGGCGCGCGCGCTGCTGGACCACGGCGTGGATTACTTTCGGGCGTACGTCTGCGAGAACCTGGGCTCGCCCGACGAGCGCGTGACGCAGGCCGAACTCTCCGAACTGGCGGAGATGGAATTCTCGCCGCTGAACGTGTTGATTTTGATCCGCAAGCCGGGACGTCCCGACCGGCCCAATCTCGGCGGCGGTCGGCGGATCTTCGGCAATCCTGACGACGTGTTCGAGCAAAGCCGGCCGGCGTCGGGCCTTGTGACGCAGGCGGAGGTGCGGGCGATGGCCCTGGCCCAACTCGACATCCGGCCGACGAGCGTGGTGTGGGACATTGGCGCCGGCAGCGGTTCGCTGGCCATCGAAGCGGCGCAGCTCGCCAGTTTAGGCACCGTTTTTGCGATTGAGCCTGAAGCCGCCGACGTGGCGCTGATCGAATCGAATGCGCAGGCGTTCGGGACGGCCAACGTCCGAACCGTCGCCGGCCGCGCGCCGGAGGCGCTGGCTGATTTGCCCGATCCGGACGCTGTGTTCATTGGTGGCCTGGCGCGGCAATTCGAGCCGCTCATCGAGGCGGCGTTCGGCCGGCTCCGCAGCGGCGGGACGCTGGTGCTCAACGTGGCGACCGTGGAGTCGCTGTCGTCGTCCTATCAGGCGATGAAACGGTTGGGGGTTCCCGTCCGCGTCTGGAACGTCATGATCGCCCGGGGCGTCGAGCAGATGGACACTCTCCGATTCGATGCGATTCCCCCGTCGTTTCTGCTGGCCGCGACGAAGGCGGCCTCGGGCCGGAGCTGAAGCCGGGGAGCGACCCCGAGGAAGATTCAAGGCATGCCAGCGACCGACGTGGAACTGGACCTGATCGCCGTGGGGGCGCACCCCGACGACATCGAAATCGCCTGCGGCGGTACGCTCGCCAAGCTGGCCCGCAAGGGCTACGCCGTGGGGATCGTCGACCTGACCGACGGCGAGCCGACTCCGCAGTCGCCCGGTCCCGACGTCCGCCTGGAGGAGGCTCGCCGCGCCGCCGAGATCCTGGGCGTGCAGACGCGGATCAACCTGAATCTTCCCAATCGACGCCTGTTCGACTGCTTCGAGGCCCGGCTCGCCCTGGCGAAGGTCTTTCGTCGCCATCGTCCCAAGGTCGTGATCGGCTTCGGGGGCAAAACGGTAATGGCCTCGCCCGACCACTATCAGGCCATGCTGATCACGGACGCGGCCGTCTTCTATAGTCGGCTCACGAAGTGGGACGAGCACTTCGAGGGGCTGCCGCCGCACACGATCCAGAACCAGTTGAGTTTTCCGCTGGCGTTGCACGGGCTCGACTTGCCGGAATCTTCAGGGTTTATTATCGCCGACATGGGAAGCACGCTGGACGTTAAACTGGAATCAATTCGCTGCTACCAGACACAATTCCCTCCAAGCAAGGTAGGAATCTTCAAGGCCGTGGAAACCATGAATCGGTATCATGGACTAACGGCGGGGTTTGAGGCGGGCGAGATTTTCCTGACGTATCGGTCCGTCGGCGTCGACGATGTGATGAGGTGGGCGAGCCCGGCCCACGCGCGGACCTGAGAGGGGAAGCCGGCGACGGCCGCCTGAGGGCGGTGCCGTCAGCCGTTGGACGCGTAGCGTAATTTCGAATAGCAATAGGCGGTCGTCGTGGCCTTTTTATCGAATTTGAAGCGATGGTGGCGGCAGACGTTCGGGGGATGGTCGAGCGACCAGGACCTCGAAGCGACCGACGAGTTCGCCACTCTGTCGTCGCTCACCCTCGACCCGGGCCGCCTCCGTCTCAAGGTCGGGGTCGTCTCGGTCCGCGGCAACTATCGCGAACATAACGAAGACAACTATTTCGTCCCCGGCCGCCGCCCCGTCCGCCACGACGTTCTGAATGAGAGCGGCGAGCATCCGACGATGACGCTGGAACCCTCGAACTTATTTATCGTCGCCGATGGCATGGGGGGCCAGCAGGGGGGCGAACAGGCCAGCCTGATGGCCGTTGAGATGATCCCCCGCGAGATCGCCAAGCGGCTCCCCGCCGACCAGACCGAGCCCCGCCACGTCCAGGAGGCGATCCGAGAGGCCGTCGCCCAGGTGAACCAGGAGATCCTGGGCAGTTCCGGAGCTCTGACCGAATTCGCCAACATGGGGACGACTGTGGTCCTGGCGCAGTTCCGGCCGGACAAGGTCTACGTCGCCGGAATTGGAGACTCTCGCGCCTACCGCCTGCGAGACGGAGTCCTGGAACGGCTGACGAAGGATCACTCGTTGGCCGACGCCCTGGTCGAGGCCGGCACGATCACGCCCGAGGAACTTCAGAACCACAAGTTCAAGAACGTCCTCTACCTTTACCTGGGGAGCAAGGACGCGCGGAGCGGGCCGGAGGACTTCCGGGTGATGGACGTCCGCCTGGGCGACCGCTTTCTGATGGCGAGCGACGGACTCACCGGCGTCGTCTCGGATCTGGAACTCGGGAGGGTTCTCGGATCGGTCAACGACCCCCAGGAAGCGGCGGTGATGCTGAAAAACCTCGCTCTGGCGAACGACTCGAAGGACAATGTCACCTGCCTCGTGGTCCACGTGGTGGCGCAGGCGTGACCGGATCGATCGACCGCCGCGGGCGTGTCCCCGGGCTTCACGAGATCGATCCACGGCCTGAAGCGATGAGAGTCGGTTGATGATCGGGGTGGAAGAGTTTCTGGAGGGCGTCGACCGCTCGGGCCTGGTCTCGCGAGCGGACCTGGCGCCTTACCGCGCGCGCAACGTCCGCGACGACGCCGCCAACCTGGCGCGCCGGCTGGTCCAGCAGAAGCTGCTCACTCAATACCAGGCCCGCAAGCTGCTCGCCGGGGCGACGAGAGGCTTCTTTCTGGGAGGCTATCGGATCCTCCGCCCGCTTGGCGAAGGGGGCATGGGAAAGGTGTATCTCGCCGCCCATGAGGCCGACGGGACTCAGGTCGCCATCAAGGTTCTCCCACCGCGGCGGGCGTTGGAGGAGGTCAACAGCCTCGCCCGCTTCAAACGCGAGATGGAGCTCTCCTCGCGCTGCAACCACCCCAACGTGGCGAGGACGCTCACCTTCGGCAACGACGGCGACGTCCACTTCATGGTCCTGGAATACATCCCAGGCATGAGTCTGTTCGACATGGTCAAGAGCGAGCAATACGGCCCGCTCCGGGTCGCCTCCGCGTCACGGCTCTTCCTGCGGATCCTCAACGGGCTGGAAGCCGCCCACGCCGCGGGATTGATCCACCGCGACATCAAGCCGTCGAACGTCATGATCACGCCCGACGGCGACGCCAAGATCCTGGACCTCGGACTGGCCAAGGCGCTCGGCGAGGAAGGGGGGCTGACCCGCGCCAACTCGATCCTCGGGACGCTCGACTACGCCAGTCCAGAGCAGCTCCGCGACGCCGCTGGCGCCGACGCCCGCAGTGATATCTACAGCCTGGGGTGCACCCTCTACTTCGCCCTGGCCGGGGAGCCTCCGTTCAGCGGCGGCGATCCCATCAACAAGATCTTCAAGCAGCGCATGGTGGATCCGGACCCGATCGAGAAGGTCGTCAAGGGAGTCCCCGCGGCGTTCGGGGCCGTCGTTCGCAAGCTGATGGCGAAGGAGCCGGAGGATCGCCACCAGACCTGCGCCGAGGTTCGCTCCGACCTGGAGCGATGGACCGACCCGCTGTTCGTCCGCTCGCTGCTGGGCTCGGTTCCTGAGACGGCCCACGTTTTCCATCCGCCGCCGCCCGTGCTGGAGGAGGAAGACCTCCGGCTCCTCTCGGCCGACGCCAACCCCAGCGTGATCTCGCTCCGCGACCTCGGTGAAGCCGAGCCCACCCCAGCTCCTCGCCGACCCATACCCCCTACGCCGCTCCCCGCCAAATACCGCCAGCCGCCCCCCGAGGAAAGCTCGGGTTTCCTGGAGGACAATCGCTGGCTGGTGCACTTTTCGCTGGTTGTCCTGGGGATCGGCGTTGTGGCCGTTCTGGCCATCGCCCTCTTCCTCCATTCCTGATCGTGGTGGACTTCTGTATCATGGAGGGGTGGGGAGCCGATTTCGGGAGCCGTTGATCCGCGAGGCGCCATGTCGTCGGGACGCAAGAAACGCGGGGGACGGCCGGGGGACGACGGCGACGTCCTCGATCTGTTCCTTCCTCCGGTCGCCTCCTGGTTTCGATCGACCCTGGGAGAACCCACAGCACCCCAGCGGCAGGGGTGGCGGTCGATCTCGGCGGGCAAGAACACGCTGATCGCCGCGCCGACGGGCTCGGGCAAGAGCCTGGCGGCGTTTCTGGCGGCCCTCGACCTTCTCTGGCGACAGCCGGCGCGCGGTCGAGGCGTGCGGATTCTCTACATCTCGCCGCTCAAGGCTCTCAACGCAGACGTCCACCGCAACTTGCAGGTCCCGCTCGCGGGCATCCTGGAAGAGGCCGAGGCTTCCGGCACGCCGCTTCGAGCGCTCTCCGCAGCCGTTCGGAGCGGCGATACCCCGGCGAGCGAACGGGCGCGGATCCTCCGCAAGCCGCCCGAGATCCTCATCATCACCCCCGAATCGCTCCACCTGATGCTGACCTCGCAGGCCCGTGAAACCCTGCGCGAGGTTTCCCACGTCGTCGTCGACGAGATCCACGCCGTCTGCGGCGACAAGCGAGGCGTCTTCCTGGCCCTCCTGCTTGAACGTCTGGAAGCCCTGGGCGCGGGGCGTGCGTTCGTCCGCATTGGCCTCTCGGCGACGCAGAAACCCCTGGAGGAGGTTGCCCGCTACCTGGGAGGACTTCGGCCGACGGGCTCGGGATGCATGGAGTTCCGCCCCGTCGAGATCGTCGACGCCTCCGCCCCGAAATCGATGGACCTGCGCGTGATCTGGCCCGGGGGCGACGGCGGACTTGGCCCTCCTGGATCGATCTGGCCGGCGATCGAGGACCAGGTCCTCGGGATGGTCGAGGAACATCGCTCGACTCTGGTTTTCGCCAACAACCGGCGGACCGTGGAGAAGCTCACCGCCCGGCTGAACGAACTGGCCGCCCGCGACGTCGAACGCGACACCTCCAACGACTCCGAAACCGACCCCGAGCCGGGCCCTTTCCGCGCCCATCATGGAAGCCTCAGCCTGGAAGAGCGCCGGACGACGGAGGAGATGCTCAAGAACGCATCGCTGCGAGCGGTCGTTTCGACGGCCTCGCTGGAGTTGGGCATCGACATGGGCGAGGTTGACCTCGTCTGTCAGGTGGAGTCACCGGGGAACGTCGCGCGAGGGCTGCAGCGGGTTGGGCGCTCGGGACACCTCGTCGGAGGGACGAGCCGGGGCCGGCTGATTGCGAAGACCCCCAGCGATCTGCTCGAATCCGCCGCGCTGGCGAAGGCGATGCTGGCCGGGGATATCGAACCTCTGCGCGTACCGCGCAACTGCCTGGACGTGCTCGCCCAGCAGGTCGTCGCCTGCGCGGCCGTCGACCGCTGGGAGGCACCGGCGCTGTACGACCTCGTCCGCCGCGCCTACCCGTTCAGCGACCTTCCGGCTGAGGCGTTTGAACGTGTCCTGATGCTGGTCTCCGGGCGATACTCCACCGGCTCCATCCGAGACCTCCGCGCCCGGATCGTCTGGGATCGCATCCACAACCGCCTCGCTCCATTGCCGGGGACTTCTCGGTTGGCCCTGACTGGCGGGGGGACCATTCCCGACGTCGGCCACTACCCGGTCTACCTGGGCGAAGGCGGACCGAAGCTCGGCGAACTTGACGAGGAGTTCGTCTTCGAACGGCGCGTGGGCGAGAGCTTCATGCTGGGCAACAGCGCCTGGCGGATCGACGTCATCGACGTTCACAAGGTGCTCGTCAGCCCGGCGGGCGGCAGCCAGGTCGTCATGCCCTTCTGGCGGGGTGAGACCAGCCCACGATCGATGGAGTTGGGTCGTGCCGTCGGCGGCCTGACGCGTGTGATTGCCGAGCATCTCGACGATCCCAGCCTACCTCGCCGATTGGAGGAGGAGTGCCGCGTTGAGCCGCCGGCTGCGCGCTTCCTGATCCGACATGTAGGCCGTCAACGAAGGCTCGCCGGAATGGTGCCCGACGATCGCACCGTGCTGGTCGAGACGTTCCGCGACCCGGCCGGCGAAACCGCATTGGCCGTGCTTTCACCTTATGGACGGATGCATCTGGGTCTGAAGTTGGCGCTGCTGGCGCGGATTCAGGATCGCCTGGGGATGACGGCCTCGTGTCTGCACGGCGACGACGGCCTCCTCTTTCGGCTGCCCGGGACCGACGATCCACCGCTCGATATCCTGGAAGGTCTCGACGGAGCTGAGGCGGAACGGTTGATCCGCCGAGTCCTCCCGGATACGGCCCTGTTCGGCCTGCGGTTCCGCCAGAACGCCGGCCGGGCGCTTCTCATGCCCAGGCCGGACCCGACCAAACGGACCCCGCTCTGGCTCCAACGGCTCCGAGCCAAGGACCTGCTCGGGGTTGTCGGCGCATTCCCCGACCATCCGATCGTCGTCGAAACCTTTCGCGAGTGCCTCGACGACGACCTGCTCATGCCCCGACTCCGGGAGTTCCTCGACGCGATCGCCGCCGGAACGATCCGTGTTGAGAAACGCGCGGCGGAGGTCGCCTCGCCGTTCGCCTCGGACCTCGTCTTCCAGTTCACGGCGGCCTATCTCTACGAGTGGGACGAACCTCGGCGTAAGCCCGATTCGACGGCCTCGGCCGCCGTGGATGAGGGGCTGCTCGACGGTCTGTTGCACGGGCTCGAGGCCGGTCGGGGGATCGACGAGCAGGCCGTCGGCCGGCTTGAAGCCCGACTCCGAGGGCGGGGCCGCCCTCCTCGTACGGCCGATGAGATGGCGGAGACGCTCCGCACTCTGGGCGACCTCGCCCCGACTGATCTCTCGGGCCCGATGGAGGCCTTCGCGATCGAGTTGGAGGGGCAGGGGAGGGCCGAGCGCATCGATCTCCCCGGAGTGCGAGAGACCGCCCGCTGGATCCTGGCTGAGGAGGTTTCGCTCTACAAATCGGCGTTCGGCGATCATCCCAGTGTGGAGGACATCGCGACGATCGTGCGGCGGTTTCTCCGCACCCATGCCCTCGTCGGGCTGGCCGACGTCCTGGGGCGTTATCCGATCGCCGCCGAGACGGCTCGCGGGTTGCTGGAGGAGTGGGTCGAATCGAGCGGCGTCGTTCGGGTGGAGCAGGGGGAGGACGGCCCGCTCTGGGCGGATCCTGAGAATCTCGCGGAAGTCCAAAGGCTGACGATCGCCCAGCGCCGGCGCGAGAGCGTGGCCGTCGCGCCTGAGGTCTTCGCCGACTTCGTCGCCCGCCGCCAGCACGTCCATCCCGCTGAGCGTCTTTCGGGCGTGGAAGGGGTCGAGGTCGTTCTCGACCAACTTCAGGGGTTCGCCGGGACGGCCCAGGCGTGGGAGGAGGAACTGCTCCCGCGGCGCGTCGTCGGTTTCACGCCTGCCATGCTCGATGAGATCCTGGCACGCGGCGGCTGGTCGTGGCGAGCCTGGACAGAAGGCGCTGGCGAGCCAACCGTAACGCTGGTCACCCGCGACTTCGGCGGTGGTTGGCCGTCGGAAGAGTCGGTTCCCCTGACAGACGCCGAGCGAGCCGCACTTGACGCCCTGGGTCTTCGTGGCGCCTCGTTCGCGGCGGATCTGGCGCGTGGGGCGAACCTGGATCAACACGCCACGAATCAGGCTCTGCGATCGCTAATGCGGCGGGGCCTCGTGCGCAACGACCGCTTCGACCCGCTGCGTCCGGGAGCTTTCGACGTGGTCGCATCGGCCGCGCGCGGCGGGCTGCGACGGGGGCGGTCTCGACGCCTTGACCTGAGCCGTCCCGAGGGCCGTTGGGAGGTCGTGCCCGAGGCTGACCCCGATCCCGAGCGTCGGGCCCTGACCTGGATCGACGCCCTGTTCGCCCGATTCGGCGTCCTGGCTCGTGAGACGGTCGCGTCCGAACCGTGGGCTGCTCCCTGGTCTGAGCTTTACCCGCACCTCGCCCGGCTGGAGCTTCGGGGGGAGATCCGAAGGGGATACTTCGTCGAGGGGCTTTCGGGGGTCCAGTACGCGACCGAGGAGGCCGCGGAGACTCTCGGAACGCTCGCGGCCTCGACAGGCCAGGAGGAGGCCGAGGTCATGCTGGCGGCCAGCGACTCCGCCAACCTCTACGGATCCGGAGCGCCGCTCGACGTCCCGCTGCTCGAAGGGGGATCAGCCCGGCTGCTGAGGTCGCCCGGGAATTTTCTGGTGCTGCGCGGGGGCCGGCCGGTCCTGATCATTGAGGCGTACGGACGACGGCTCACCGGCCTGGCGTCGGCCTCGCGAGAGGAGCTGGATTCGGCCTTAGCCCGGGTGCTGGATCTGGTGTCGCCCGAGCGACGAGTCTTCAAGGTTGAGACCTACAACGGCGAACCGACTCTCGCCAGTCCCGCCGCCGGGCGGTTGGCGCAGCTCGGCTTCGTCCGCGATTATCCGGCGATGACATACTACGCCGCCTGGTCGGCCGGCGGGATTTGAAGATTTCGTGGATCGCGGTCGTCCTTTGCGCGGGCTGTTTGCCATCCTGTCGACCGAGCGTTACGCTTCTGCGAGAGAGCAGCGCCGTTCCGTGGGCCTTCTGGGAGTCGAATCGACCCGATGTCCGTCCTTGCGCCGCCGGAACTTCAGGACCGGATGTACGATTGCATCGTCGTCAGCGACCTCCACCTCGGCAGCGAGGTCTGCCAGGCTCGGCTGCTGGAGGAGTTTCTGATCTGGGCGTTCGAGCATTGCCGGACGCTCGTGATCAACGGCGACATCTTCGACGACCTGAACTTCAAGCGGCTCTCCAAGCGTCACTTCGCCTGCCTGAAGGTAATTCGCCGCAACAGCGACCGCCGCGACGTGCGCGTCGTCTGGGTGCGCGGTAATCACGACGGTCCGGCGGAGATCGTCAGCCACATCGTCGGCGTCGAGATCCTCGACGAATACGTCTACTCGAACGGCAAGATTCAGCTTCTCATCCTCCACGGCGACCAGTTCGACAGGATTGTCAGCGATTATCCCTGGCTCACCGACCTTGCTTCAGGGGCGTTTTATTACATTCAGAAGTGGATGCCCCATCGCGCCGCGCGATGGATTCGTCGGATCAGCAAGAAGTTCCAGCGCAACAGCCATTTGATCGAACTTGGCGCGGCCGATTACGCCCGAAGCCGGGGCTTCCGCTTCGTCACCTGCGGCCACACCCACCTGCCGCTGACGGCCGATCATGACGGCGTCCGCTACATCAACAGCGGCACATGGACCGATGCGCCGCCCTGTCCCTTCGTCGTCGTGGAAGGCGCCGACGCCCGTCTGGAGTTCTGGCCGCTGCCGGCGGTTGTCCTTGATTCCGATCCGGTCCGGCCGCATCTCAGAGCGGGAGGCGTCTCGGACCGTGGGAATGTTCGCGAGCATAATGAGGACAACTACTTCATCCCCGGTCGCGACGATGCTCGGGACAAGACCGGCGATTCCCACGAACTATCGAGCCTCTTCCTCGTGGCCGATGGGTGTGACGGCTGGGATGAGCCCGGGGGCGAGCAGGCCAGTTTGATGGCCGTCGAGAGGATCCCTCGCGAAATCGCCCGGCGTCTGCCGGCCGATGAGACCGATTCTCGCCTCGTCCAGGAAGCGATCCGCGAGGCCGTCGCCCAGGTCAATCAGGAGATCCTCGGCGGCTCCGAGGCCATCGGCTTGGGGACGACGATCGTCCTGGCCCTGTTTCGCCCGGATCAGGTGTACGTCACTGGTCTGGGCGACTCACGAGCCTACCGCCTCCGCGATGGGGAGCTGGAGCGTTTGACGACGGACCACACGCTGGGGTGGGCTTTGGCCAAGGCCGGCACGATCACGCCGGAGGAGCTGCCGAACCACAAGTTCAAGAACGTCCTGTACCTCCACCTGGGGAGCAAAGAGGCCCAGAACGGGCCCGAGGACATCCGTGTGATGGACGTCCAGCCGGGAGATCGCTTCCTCCTGGCGACCGACGGGCTTACCAACGTCGTCTCCGATCCGGAGATCGGTCGGATTCTGGGGACGGTCGACGACCCCCAGGCGGCGGCCGTCATGCTGAAGGATCTCGCCCTGACGAACGACTCGAAAGACAACGTCACCTGCCTGGTCGTTCACGTCCCAGCGCGATAGGGGCTCGGCACAGCGTTTCCATGTTCGCTCTTCGCGCCAGTCGAGCGGTTGACCGCCCGGATTCCCGACCATTACCAGGAGCCCTCCCATGGCCACGACGCGACCTGAGCGCGATTCGATGGGCGAGATGGAAGTGCCGGCCGACGCCTATTACGGAGCGCAGAGCGAGCGAGCCCGGCGCAACTTCGAGATCGGTTCGCTCAAATTCCCCCGCCCCTTTCTACGGGCGTTGGGGCTCATCAAGAAGAGTGCGGCGAAGGTTAACGTCGAGTTGGGTCTGCTGGACTCCCAACTCGGAACGCTGATCGAGCAGGCCGCGCAGGAGGTCGCCGACGGCCGTCGCGACGACCAGTTCCCGCTAGTAATCTTCCAGACGGGGAGCGGCACGTCCACGAACATGAACGCCAACGAGGTCATCGCCGGGCTGGCCAACGAGAAGGCGACCGGCCGTCGCGGGGGACGTTCGCCGGTCCACCCCAACGACGCCGTGAATTTGGGGCAGTCGTCGAATGACGTCATCCCGACGGCCATCCACGTCTCGGCGCGCGAGGAGATCGAGCGACGTTTGCTGCCCGCCCTGACCCGCCTGCGCAATGCACTGGCCGAACGCGCCGAGGCTTTCGACGGGATCGTCAAGATCGGTCGCACCCACCTGCAAGACGCGGTGCCGATCCGGCTGGGCCAGGAGTTCGCCGGCTACGCTTCCCAGATCGATCACGGGCTGCGGAGGCTGGCGACGGCGTCCGAGGCCCTGGCGGAGCTTCCCATCGGCGGCACGGCGTTGGGGACAGGCGTGAACACCCACGCAGAATTCCCGGCGCGAATGGCCGAGGCGATCGGCCGTGAGACCGGTCTCACGTTTCGCCCCGCCTCGAGCTTCTTCGAGGCGATGGCGGGGCGTGACGCCGTCGTCGAGGCCTCGGCGATGCTCCGCACGACGGCGGTGAGCCTGTCGAACATCGCCAACAACCTCCGGCTCCTGGGAAGCGGCCCGCGCTGCGGGATCGGCGAGATCAAGATCCCGGAGTTGCAGCCGGGAAGCTCGATTATGCCGGGAAAAGTCAACCCGGTGATTCCCGAAGCCGTCATGATGGTCGCCGCGCAGGTTGTCGGCAACGACGCAACGATCGCCTGGGCCAACGCGCTGGGGTCGAATTTCGACCTCAACGTCATGATGCCCGTCATGGCGTACAATCTGTTGGAGTCGATCGAGTTGATGACGGCCGCGGCCGAGCATCTCGTCGCCAAGTGCATCGACGCTCGCGAGTTCCTCTCGGGTCAGAAGGCCCACGGGACGACGCGCATGGAGGCCGACGAGGCTCGCTGCCGGGAGCACGTCGAGCGCAGTCTGGCGATGTGCACGGCGCTCGCGCCTCGAATCGGCTATGACAACGCCGCGGCCCTGGCGAAGACCGCCTACCGCGACGGGGCGACGATCCGGGAACTGGCTCACTCGATGGCGGGGCTCGATCCAGACGCCGTCGCCGGCAAACTCGGCGATCCGGCATCGGCCGAGGTACTCCGGAAACACGGGGGCTTTCCGTCGGCGGCCGAGATCGATCGGCTGCTCGACCCGATGAGTCAGACGGAACGCGGCATGGGGGGCGTTGGCGGCGGCGGGGGCTGATCATGTGGATTCGGGGAAACTCCTCTGGGCGGGCGGGGGGCTGATCGTGGAAAATTGGCGGCGGTGCGAATCACGCTGGCAAGAGGGCGACGTCTCATGAGCGATCTCCCCGATTTCGACCTCGACTGCGAGTGGCTCGACCCGTCGTCTACCGCCGAACCGCAGCCGCCCGCGGCAGCCGCCGCGCCGGTGGTCGACGAGCCCCCGACGGCCAAGCCGGCCGATCCCGTCGTGGTCATCCAATATCGAAACCGCGGCGTCTCGCCGATCCTGCTGTTTCCGATGACGCTGATCGCTTCCCTTGCGCTCTTCGCGGGCTACCACCATTTCTTCGTCCGGCCGATCTACACGCAGGACGGGGGCTTCGCCTTCGCCCGCGCCGCCGAGCCCGCCTCGCTCGCCGCTCCGGAACGCGATCCCGCGGTTGCGCAGGTTTCGACGACCTTGCCGATTCAGGTCGCGCCGGCGACCGTGCCGCTGTCGCTGGAAAGCCAGCCGCTCGGACCGATTGCGCCAGTGCTGCCGCCTCCCCTGACGCTCGAGGTTCAACCCGCCGGGCCCGTTGAAGCGCTCTCGCTGACGCCGTCCGTCGTCCAGTCGACTGAGACGCAGAAGCCTGAGCCCGCCGAAACACCCAAGGTCGATGCCGAGGATTCCAAGCCTCGGATCTCGATCGCCTCCACGGCCGTCGATCCCGTGAAGGAAGAGCCTCCGGCGCCAGAGGCCGACGCCATCCCCGCCGCGGATACCCCGACTCGCGAGCAGATGATGGAGCGGATTCGACAGGAAGCCGAGCTAAAGGAGTTGCAGCAGAGGGGCATGGAACAACGCCAGGCTGACGCCGCCGCCCAGTTCCATGCCGAGGACACTCAGCGGATTCAGGAGGAGCGGGTGTCTTTCCACAAGTCGCTGCAAGAGATCGTATCGGTCGGCGGTCGGGACGTCGGCAAGGCGATCGACGACCTCTGCGACAAGTACGGCCGCGGCTACAGCCAGGAGAAGAGGAACGAGGTCAAGGCCGTCATGGAGCGGGCCCACGGCAAGCGGTCCCGCCGGGAAGAGGTCGGGCTGCTCCGTTACATGGGCGTGCCCGAACCGGGTGTTCTCGATTACCTCTCGAACGAGGTCCATCGCACCTCTCTCCACAAGCGCAACGGCCCGCAGAATCCGGACGAGGTCCGTCTCTTCGCCGCGCGGCAGTTACTCCAGATCGGCCCGGATGCCCCCCCGCCGCGCGTGACCGGCGACACCCCTCAGCCTCAGGTGAACCGCTCCGTGCCGATGCGTCGCGGACGCTAATCTCGTAGATCGTCGAAATTGATCCAGGACGAAGCCTTCACCGGACCAGGGAAGACTCCCATGCATCGTTTCGCCTTCGCGGCGTCGTTGATCTCCGCCATCGCCTTCGGTTGTGTCGTCTCAGCAGAGGACAACCCGGACGTCAAGGCGGGAACCGGGCTCCTGAAAGAAGGCGACGACCTTGCCGACAAGGGACAGCCCAACGAGGCCCAGATCCGTTACAAGGAGGCCTTCGAGAAGATCCTCCCAAAACTTCGCGGAATCCCCTTCCGCCACGAGGTCAAGCGCGACGTCACCAAGCGCGAGAAGATGCAGGAGATGCTCCTCAAGGAGTTCGAGGCGGACATGACCCCCGCCGAGTTCGAGGCCCAGGAGAAAACCTACAAGGCCTTCGGCATGATCCCGGCGGACATGGATCTGAAGAAACTCCTCGTCGACGTCTACTCTGAGGAGATCGCCGCTTACTACGATCCCAAGACCAAGACGATGTACATGATTGAGGAGCCTGAGGAGCAGCGGAACAAGCCCCCCACGTTCCTGGAGAAGTTCCTCGGCAAGACGGGAGGGTTCGACAAGGACGAGAACAAGACGGTCATCGCCCACGAGATGACCCACGCCCTCTCCGACCAGCACTTCGATCTGGACGCCCTGCACGAGGCCTCGAAGAAGAACGACGACCATTCGATGGCGGTCTCCGCACTCATCGAAGGCGAGGCGACGCTCGCCATGATGGCCGCCGGCCAGGATGACTGGGACGGGAGCCAGATCGTCAAGACTCCCGCCGAGGCGCTGGGCCGCACCATGGAGTTCATGGCGCCGTTTCTGACCTCCCTGGGTGGCGGCAAGTCGCTGAAGAACGCTCCGCCGATCATCTCGGATTCGATGCTCTTCCCCTATCTCCGCGGCCTGGTCTACTGCGCCCGCCTCGCCAACGACGACGGCTGGAAGGGGATCGACGCCGCCTACCTCGATCCGCCGCTCTCGACCGAGCAGATCCTCCATCCCTCGAAGTATCGGGCCAAGCCGGATTACCCCACTCTCGTCGACCTGGGGGCGATTTCCCCGGGTGATGGCTGGAAGGAGATCGCCCGCAACGTGATGGGTGAAATGCAGACGGCCGTCATGCTCAAGCGCCACGGGGGCGGGCCCGCCGCCGCCGGCTGGGACGGCGACCGTTACGCCGTCTTCGAAGGCCCCGACGCAAAGCTGGGCCTCGTCTGGATGACGACCTGGGACAGCGAGGATGACGCCCAGCAATTCGCCGAGGCCTACGCCCGATACCAGACCTCGCGCATGGGGGACAAGAAGTTCCAGCCGGTGGAAGTCCCGCGCTCGCTCTGGAGGGCGGTCGACGACGTGACGTGGATCGTGGACCGTCGGGGCTCTGACGTGGTCGTCGTGGAAGGTTTCCCGCCGTCGACCTCGTCTCCCCTGGTGGAATCCGCCTTCAAATCGGCGAAAACGGAGATGAAACCGACGCCCAGGGAACCGAAGCCGGCCGTTCCGGAACCTGCCCACTAGACCGACCGGTAGAATGAAGTCAAAGTCAGAATCTCACGGCGTCGCCGCGCGGCGACGCCTGCGCCTGTCCCGACTTCAACCCAGGACGGCCGTTCCATGCTCATCCTTCCCCCACGTTCCGGCCTGATCCGCCTCGTCGTCAGCGCCGGTTTCCTCGCCGCCTTCACGAGCTTCGCCTCCGCTCAGTCGACGTCGAACCGCCAGGAGGCCCAGCCCTCCACCAAGGACGCGACCCCCGCCACCCCAGCCGACGAGGCCTCCAAGGATTCGACCGCCCAGAAGAACGCGCCCGCCAAGGAACCCGAGCACGTCTACAAGACGGACGAGGAGTGGCGACGGCTTCTCACCCACGACCAGTATCTGGTGACTCGGATGAAGGCCACGGAGCCCGCCTTCTCGGGGCGCTACGCGACCGGCCACTACAAGGGGACGTTCCTCTGCGTCTGCTGCGGGGCGAAGCTGTTCGACTCGCAGACCAAGTTCGATTCCGGCACCGGATGGCCCAGCTTCTGGCGGCCCGCCACCGCGAAGGCCCTTGAACAGGCCTACGATCGCAGCGAGGCGGAACTCCGGGTCGAGGTCACCTGCGCCCGCTGCGGTGCGCACCTTGGGCACGTCTTCAACGACGGCCCAGCGCCAACGGGTCTGCGCTACTGCATCAACTCGCTGGCCATCAAGCTGGATTCCGAGCCGGTCCGGCCGACGTCCGCCTCGCGGCGGGCGCCGAACCGGAAGCGATCGACGCAGACCCGCGACGCCCGCGCTGAGTCTCCTGAGGCCACCGCGCCTCCCGAGGACGACGCGAAACCGAAGAACCCGGCCTGACCGGCGCGCGATCAGTTCGACCGACGCCGGATCGCCTCGAACCGAGGCTCCAGCCAGGCGATCAGGTCGCGGGCGTACTCGCCGGGTTCGGGGTCGAACTCCAGCGTGTGGCAGCCGTCGGGATACTCGATGACCTCCCGATCCGTCGCCGCCAGCCGGTCGAAGTAGCGGCGAGTCCGGTCGTTGTCGACGATCCGGTCCCTGCCGCCGAGCATCAACAGCGTCGGCTGGCGGATCTTGCTCGGCGACCGCTTGATCCGACGGTCGATGAGGAAGCTGGCGAGCAGCAGTCCGGCGGTGGCCTGTCGAAGTCCCAGCGGGTCGTTCCGGATGAACTCCTGGCCGGCGGGATCGTCCGTGAAAAGGGCCGGATCGGCGAGAGGGATCGGGAACGTCTTGCGGCGGTTGGTGAAGACCGCGTGGGCGATGCGAAGCTTCTCGCCGAACGTCACCCCCACCTGGGGCTCCAGTCCAGGACAGATGAGAGCCAGGGCGTCGACCAACTCCGGCCGCTTGGCGGCGGTCAGGACGGCAATTTTCCCCCCCCAACTGATCCCCGCCAGGGCGACGGGGAGGTTGGGGGTCTCCTTGCGAACCTGCTGGATCCACTCGGCGATGTCGTCGACCAGGCGATGACCGGAAGGCGTGTGCCCTCGGTCGCGTTGATTGGGACCCGAGCCGCGACGGTTCGGGAACGAGACGTGGTACCCCGCCTCCGCGATCCGGCTCCCCAGCCCGTTGTACCACCCCGAATGGCTCTGGACGCCGTGCAGGACGACCACGATCCCGCGCGGAGTACCCACGGCAGCCCGTCGCGCGACGTGAAACGGATAGCCGTCGGAGGTGGTGAAGGTCAACTCCTCGGCCGCGACCTCAGGCATGATCGATCTCCCGGGTCTGGGTCGTCATCGCGGCGAGCAGGTCGGGATCGACGTTCACGCCCAGGCCGGGCCCAACGAACGGCGCTGCCCGACCGCCGTAGCCGAATGTCAGGTCGTCAGTCGTCAGGTTGGACCGAAGGATGTGGCGGTCGTATGAGCCTTCCAGATAACGGATGCCGTCGACCCGACTGGCGACGTGCCGGCCGGCCGCGGAGAGGATCGCCGTCTCTCCAGGATGGCAGCCTAGTTGGACTCCCAGCCCATGTCGTCGGGCCAGGCCGATCAACCGCAACGAGGGCAGAATCCCGCCGCATTTGGACAGGCGGACGTTGAAGAAGTCGGTCGTCTTGCGCTCGATCGCCGCGAGGCCGTCCGGCCAGCCGCAGAGCGACTCGTCGAGCATCACCGGAACGCCTAACCGGGGGCGAAGCTCTGTCAGAGCGTCGACCTCGGCGTGCGCAACGGGCTGTTCGAGCAGCGACGGCCGGTAACGGAGCAGGGGGGCGACCTTCTCAACCAACTCGTCGGCGCGCCAGGCCTCGTTGGCGTCGATCCGGATATCGACCCGCCGACCCAGGATGCGCCGGAGGGTTTCCATCCGACGGGGGTCGTCTTGCCCAGCGACGCCGACCTTCGCCTTCACGTCGCGAAAGCCGTACACGCGGAACTTGATCGCAGAGATGATCTCCTTGCGCCGCGACTCGGCCGTGATCGCCGCGCTGTAGCGGACGGGGCCAGGTTTGGCTCGCCGTTCCAGGCCCTCGGCGGTCGCTAACGCGACGGCCTCGCCGATCGACGCGCCGAACGATCGGCTGTAGGCGTCGAGCACCGCGAGTTCCAGGGCGCAGCGAGCGGCGTTTCCGCGCATGCCGCGGGGGTCGTCGTCGATCTCAGGCAGGCTCAGGCGTTCGACGGTTGCGACGACGTCGGCGAACGAGGAGGGGCGACCGAGTCGTCGGGGCCAATCGCACCGGGCGACGGCGTCGACGGCGGTTTCGATCGTTTCGCCGGTGACGTACTCGCGAGGCACCCCCTCGCCGTATCCCGTCGAGCCGTCGTCCAGATCCACTTGCACGATCAGGTTGGCGCTCGAGGTCCGCTCGTGCGAGGCGTGCTTGACCGGCTTCTTGAGCGGCACCTCCACGCGATGCAGCACGAGTCGGCGGATCGCAGGGCCTCCGCGGGTGGGGCGGGCGGCGGCGATGGGCGGGGCAGCGGACGGATCGGCCAAGGGGGTCTCCCGGCCGCCAGGCTTGGAACGGCGGCCGCATCCAGCCTAACACATCCCCGGCCGGGGCGTCGATTTCGGGGGGCTCTGACGGTCGCGCCCCTCGTTCGCATACAATTCGGTCATGGTACAATTGATCGAGGCCGCGGCGAACGACGCGGATCGAGTCGAGGAGGGGATCGTGAGCGACCTGTTCTGGCCGGCGGTCTTCCTGACGCTGGGATTGCTGCTGATGAGCCTGGAATTGTTCGTCCCCTCGGGCGGGCTCATCGGCGTCGGCGCAATCGTCTGCCTGGGGTTGGGGCTGTGGAACGCCTTCCAATCGTCGCGACGGTTGGGGATGGTTTTTCTGCTGGTCGACTTCGTCGTGGTCCCGACCGCGGCGGTTGCGGCGCTCCGGCTGTGGGTGCGTTCTCCCTTCGGCCGCAAGCTGGCCCTGACGCCTCCCCGGCCCGACGAGATCGACGTCTCGCACGCCCACGCCTCGGCGGAAGATCTGGTGGGCTCTGTCGGAAGGGCGTTGACGCCCCTTCATCCTTGCGGCCACGTCCAGGTCGGCGGCCGCCGCCACGACGGCATTTCCGAGTCCGGGTTGATCGCCGCAGGAGCGCGAATTTGCGTCGTCCGCGTCCGCTCCGGTCAACTCGTCGTCCGATCGATCGAGTCGCCGGCCGCGGAGGAGCGGCCCGAGACGAATGGGGATCCGTCCCCCTCACCCCTGGACCTCGGCGCCGGGCTCTGAGCCCGCTCGCGCCCCGTACCACTCCGAGGACCTGATCTCCATGACTGCCATGATTCTCGCTCAGGCCAACGCCCCCTCAACGGTCAGCACCTTCTTCTGGATCGGGGTCTTCACGCTCGGCGTGATCGCCCTGCTGGGCGGGATCTTCATCACCAAGTACTTCAACCTCTGGATCCAGGCGTTCTTGACGCACGCCAACGTCAGCATCGTGGATCTGGTCGGGATGTCGTTCCGCAAGGTGAACCCGAACATCATCGTCCGGTCCAAGATCATGGCCTATCAGGCTGGACTGACGGAGAAGGACGGCCTGACGACTCGGGCCCTGGAATCCCACTACCTGGCCGGCGGCAACGTCCCCAACGTGGTCCGAGCCCTGATCGCGGCCAATCGGGCCGACATCCCGCTTTCGTACAAGCAGGCGACGGCCATCGACCTCGCCGGCCGCAACGTGCTGGAAGCCGTGCAGACGAGCGTCAATCCCAAGGTCATCCCGTGCCCCGACCCCACACAGGGGAGGAACACCATCGACGGCGTCGCCCGCAACGGCATCCAACTCAAGGTGAAGGCCAAGGTGACCGTCCGGACGAACCTCGACCGTCTCGTGGGCGGGGCGACCGACGAGACGATCATCGCCCGCGTCGGCGAGGGCATCGTCAACGCGATCGGGTCAGCCGACACGCATCTCCAGGTCCTCGAGAAGCCGGACTCGATCTCCAAGCGCGTGCTCGACAAGGGGCTGGACGCCGGGACCGCGTACGAGATCCTCTCGATCGACATCGCCGACATCGACGTCGGCGACAACATCGGCGCCAATCTCCAGGCCCTTCAGGCCGAGGCGGACACCCGCGTCGCTCGAGCCAAGGCCGAAGAGCGTCGGGCCTTCGCCGTCGCCAAGGAGCAGGAGATGCAGGCCGCCGTTCAGGAGAACCGCGCGAAGGTCGTGGAGGCCGAGGCCGAAGTCCCGCTGGCGATCGCCGAGGCCTTTCGCCAGGGCCATCTGGGCGTCAGCGACTACTACAACCTGAAGAACGTCCAGGCCGACACCGACATGCGTACGGCCATCGCCGGGACCGGATCGGGAAGCAACGCCGCCCGTCAGACCGCCGGAACGCCCCAGTGACCCTGGGCGTACCACGCCCCCGCTCGATCGCGGAGCCCGTCCATGCGGATGATTGAAGCCCTCTCCCAGTTCATCGTCCCGTTGATCTTCCTGATCGTCTGGGCGATTACGTCGCTGCTGAACCGCGACAGCCAACCGCTTCCCCAGCGGCCCAACCGCCCTGGGGCGGGCCCGGGAGGGGCTGGCTCGAACCGGCGGCGGGACGCCCTCACCGCCTCCAAGGCGGAGGACGACGAGCCGGCCGTCGCCGACTCTTCCCCACCGAGACGGCCGGGGCTCGCTCCGTTCGACGCCAGGACTCAGGGCCGACCGTTACAGGCGCCGACTCGGCCTACGTCGCCGCGGTCGAACCGCCCGAACGGGGCGACCGGCGACGACGAGGTCGTGTTCATCGAGTCCGCCCGACGTTCCATCGGCGGCTCCGCCTCGCCTCCGTCGCCCCGCAAGCCGGCTCGGGGTCGTCGAGCCGAGCCAACTCCCGCGCGAACCCGACGCGGCGAGCCTGTGACGCAGCGAGCCCTCTCGGAGCAGGTCGGCCAGTCGCTCGCCCAGAATCGAAGCCAGCCGCTGGGCCTCTCGCCGATCAGCGCGAACCTGTCGAGCCTGTCGAGCGCTTCGCTCCGCGACGCCTCGTCCACCGCCGCGAGGGTCACACCAAACGCCGCCCCCCCCGCGCTCTCGGCGGCCGAAGTGCGCCGGATGATGGCCGACGGAGCCCGCCTCCGCGAGATGGCCGTCCTCGTCGAGTTGCTTCAACCCCCCGTCAGCCGTCGGCCTCGCCGGCTCGGGTGAATCGTAGCGGATTCGCATGAAGCCCGGCGCGTGACGATCGCGCCGGGCTCGGCTCGCTCCGCGTTAAGAGGGTGTAGGAAATCGCTCCAGGGGGAGCGTCGACGCGCCGATAAACGAGTCTGGCCCGGGAAACCTTTCTCGGCCGCAGGTTGCCAACGGCGTGGCGCCTTTCCGCTCCTTGGGGCGGGCATCTCCATGGATGGAGCGCGTTCGATTCTCGGACGCTTACTCGAACACGAATCCATAGCGATCCCCCGTCGACGAGGAGGTGCGATGACTTCCCACCGACCCGCCCTGCGCCTCGTTCGCCTCGGCGCTTTGCTCGCGCTGGCGGCGGCGATGCCGAATCGGCCCACATTCGGACAAGAGCCTCTGGACGCTCCCGTCTCCTGGCGGACCGACTATGGGTCTGCGCTGGAAGAGGCCCGCGCGG
Organism: Paludisphaera rhizosphaerae; assembly: GCF_011065895.1. Lineage (NCBI taxonomy): Bacteria > Pseudomonadati > Planctomycetota > Planctomycetia > Isosphaerales > Isosphaeraceae > Paludisphaera > Paludisphaera rhizosphaerae. Next base: position 204,669 of record NZ_JAALCR010000015.1, read on the forward strand.
CGGATCGGTTGCTGTGGATTCAGTTCACCGGCTCCTGGTGCCCGAACTGCGTCCGGATGGAGCACGACAGTTTCGGCCACCCCGCCGTGGTCGCCCGCACACGGTCCGAGTTCGTCGCGGTCAAACTCCAGGCCGACGTCTATCAGGACCTCGCTCTGGGCTTCAACCTGTCCGGCCTGCCAGCCAGCGTGATCGTCGACCCGTCGCGGAACGTGCTGGCCGTCTACCAGGGATACCTGGGGCCGGACGATCTTGACGCTCTGCTCGGCCGCGCGGTCGCACTCCACACGCCGAAGGTCAATCCCGAGGACGTCGTCGACGCTCCCCGGTTGGCCTCGGCCTTCATCGGTCCGGACGACCTCTCCAACCCGCCGGAAGTCCCCGACGAGTTTGCCATCGTCGTGGCAAGGCCGATCAAGAAGGAGGAGCACGCCGCCCTCTCCGGCTACTGTCCGGTCAGCCTTGTGGCGGAGAAGAAGCTGATCGAGGGCCAGGCGGAATACGCGGTCTCGCACGAAGGTCGCATCTACCGGTTCGCCAGCCTTGTGACGTTCAACCTCTTCCGTCGCGACCCCGAGCGTTACGTCCCCGCCAACGACGGCCGCTGCCCCGTCGAACAGATGGACAAGGGCCTCGAAGCCGCCGGCGATCCTCGCTTCGGCGCCCTGTACAAGGGCCGGCTCTACCTCTGCTCCTCCAGGGAGGATCGGGCTCAGTTTCTCAAGGAGCCCTCGCGCTACGCGACCGTCGGCGTTGAGGACGGGGGCAACTGCCCGCATTGCCTCGCCGAGGGAGGAACCACGGTTCCCGGCGACCCTCGTTACAGCCTGTCTCAGGGGGGACGACGGTTCTGGTTCCCCGACGACGCCCACCGTAGCGCGTTCATGTCGCTGGCTCCGTCGACGACCATCCGCCGTTAAGCTCTGGCATTCCGTTTGCTCCATGGGCCGAGTCGTGATTCCAGCAGGGCGAGGACGAGGCGCGAGCATATGGACGCGACGACGCGACGTTTCCGTTCCGCGATGGATCTGGGGGGACTGACCCTCCGCGAGGCGCTTCGACGGACCTGGATCAAGCTCCAGGAGCACGAGCTTCTGACTCGCGCGGCGGCGATCACGTTCTATGCAGTCGCATCGTTGGTCCCCTTTCTCGGTCTGTTCGCACTGCTGGCGGCCCACGTCTTGCCGCTTGTCGCCAGGGGGCGCGACGTCGACCTGGCGGGCCTCCTGAACGCGTTCCTCCCCGCCGAGGCTGCAAAACTGCTGCGGGACCAGTTGGAATCCATGCGCAGCCAGCCTGGGGCTGGGGTGGCCTCGTTCGGTACTGTGGCGCTGCTGTGGCTCAATTCCAGCCTGTTCATGTCGGTCATGGATGCGGCCAACCGTATCATGGGTGTTCAAGAGACCCGTCCGTACTGGAAACAGCGGCTGATCGCCGTTCTGATGGCGTTGCTTGAGGCGGCGCTTCTGATCCTGGTTCTGGCCAGCACCTTGCTCTGGCCGCAGATTCTCGGGTTCCTCCGGTTGGACTCCGTTTCGTCGTTCCTGCTGACGATCGTCCACGGCCTGACGATCGTCAGTCTGGTGTTGGTGAGCTTCGCGACGGCCATGTACTTCGCGCCCGACGCCGAACAACGGTGGGAGTGGATCACGCCGGGGAGCCTGCTGGGGTCGCTGCTATTGATCGTGATGAGCTATTTCTTCCGCTACTACGTGCAGCGGTGGGGGAACTACAGCGCGACCTATGGGTCACTGGCCGGCGTGGTGGTGTTGATGAGCTGGATCTGGCTTTGCAGTGTGGAGTTGCTGGCAGCGGCCGAGTTCAACAAGGTCATCGAGGACGCCTCCCCCTACGGCAAGGAATACGGCGAGCGTTCGGAAAACCCCGCCACCCGCGCCCGCGCGGCGGGTTATTTCGAGGCTTTTTTCAAGAAAGGGCCGCTGCCGGAATCGCCCGGCCGACTGCGGTCGCCGGTCTTTACGCCTCCTTCGGAACCGCCTCAGACGCCGCCTGAATCGAATCCACATGACCCCCAAGACGCGGTCGACGCGGGTTCATGAGTGCTCGGGTTGAGGAAAGTCGACTTGAAGTGCGGGCGGGGAAGCCCTATTTTGTCCGCTGCCTCGATGCTGGAACTGCGGCAATGGATTGCGACACCTGAGGTCAAGCAGGGCGGACGGCTTCGCCAGACCACTCGCTAGGCATCGCATCGCACCACGCCCCTCGTTCCCGCCTCCCGGCGGAGTTCGCGTCGCCCGTCGACGCCGATCTCTCAATCTCCTCTGATACACTACGCCCGCCGCGTAGGGCTCCTCGCGCGAACCTGGACGGTTCGGCGTCGGGGAATCAGCCCGCGGGGCGGCCCGGAATCTTCGAGCTGAAGGAGACTGGCCCGATGACCGTCCGCTGGAAGCCCCTGCTTATCCTCTCCGGACTCTTCGTCGCGGTCGCCGTCGTCGGCGTGATCGCGATCTCGTCCACGCTGGCGCCACCGACAGCCCAGAGCGTGTTGAAGCAGGCGCGAACGGCCCGCGACGGCGGCCGGCTCGCCGACGCCGAGATCTACTACAAGCAGGCCCTCCAGGCCGACGGCCGCAGCGCCGCCGTTCATGAGGAGATCGCCGACCTCTACGACGCGATGCTGAAGACGGCTCCGGACGAACGCCGCGAGGCGCTCCGCACCGAGCGGAACGACCACCTCATCAAGGCCGTCAAGCTCGACAAGAATCTCAAGGGCCCGCGGCTGCGGCTGCTTCAGGAAGCCATGGCGGACGACGTCGCGACCGACGCCGTCTACTGGGCTCGCGAGGTCGCCACCATCGATCCCGGCAACGCCGACGCCGCGTTCGTGCTCGCTTCCAAGGAGCTCGAAGGCGCCGCTCCGAATCTCGCCGAGGTCCGCAAGCAGCTCGACCGGCTGAACGCCGCCAACGCTCCGGAGGTCCGTCGTCTGCTCATTCAGGCCCGCCTCGGCGCCGCCGCCAACGACGACGCCGCTCGCGATGCGGCGATCGCCCGTGGGCGAGACGTCGTCCTGGCCGACGACGCCAACCCGATCGACATGATGGCCAAGCTCCGTCTGTCCGCTCTCACGCTCCAGAGCGAGCCCGACCAGGCCAGGCGGGCCGAGATCGTCAAGGGGATGGTCGCCCTCTCCGACCGCATCGTGGCCTCCGCCGAGCCCGGCTCCCAGCGAGTCACCCGCCTGAGCTACCTCCTGGAGCAGACTCAGAGGGGCTTGATCCGTCAGTCTCGGATGCAGACCGACGCCACGACCGATGAGCTCGTTGAGACGATCGAGCGGCAGCTCGCCGCCCTCTTCGACAAGAGCCGTCAGGCCGGCGATCGCACCGACTTCCAGATCCATCTGACTTACGCCGACCATCTGCGATTCCGCCGCCAGCGCGACCGCTGCCTCCAGGTCGTGAACGAGGCCCTCGCCCTGCCCGCCGCTGCTCGGCCGTCGTCGAGCCTCATCGCGCTTGGGCTTCACTCGATCGGCGCCGAGATGTCCCTCGTCCAGGCCGACGACTCGGCCCGGACGACGAAGGCCGCTCCGCACATCAAGGCCCTGCTCGCCGCCGCCGAGACCCGCTACCAGGGCCTTGGCCACCTGTTCCAGGGCGCCGTCGAACTGGAAGAGTCCGGCGTGACCGCCGCCCTGGCCCGCAAGCCTGAAGGCGAAGCCCTCAAGACTCAGCCCAAGCTCCGCGCCAGCGCCCTGGCGCACCTGAAGGCCGCCGCCCAACAGCTTCCCGAAGTCGCCGAGGCCCAGGCCCGCTACGGCGTCGCCCTCGTCCTGAACCAGGAGCAAGGGCTCGGTCGGCAGTATCTCCAGAACGCACTGCGGATGTCGGCACTCGACCCCCAGTACGAGTTCTGGGCTGCGTGGACCATGCTTCAGGCCGGCTATCCTGAGGAAGCCGTGCCGATCGTCGATTCGCTCGCCCGTCAGCTTGCCGACGGGAGCGTGCCGCCTGAGATGAAAGTCGTCCTCCACCAGCTCAGCGGTGAACTTTACCAGGCCCGCCGCGGCCCCGGCGACCTCGACCGGGCGGCTCAGGAGTTCGAGAAGGTCGCCAAGCTCGGCGACAAGGGGAACGGCGGCTCGATCCTCCGCCTCGCTCAGATCGACGCCCAGCGCGGCAAGCTCGAAGAGGCGATGGCCCGCATCGACGGCCTTCGCAAGTCCGGCCAGGCTCCGGCGGCCGCTGAGAATCTCGCCGTCCTGATCCTGGAACAGCAGGGGAAGAAGGACGAGGCCCGCAAGGCCCTGGCCGACGCCCGCGCGAAGTACCCGGAGGCCTCGGAGATCGTCAGCCTCGACGCCTCCTTCAAGGTCAAGGACAAGCAGCCGGCCGAGGCCGATGCGGTCCTGGCGGCCTTCCTCGCCGCCCACCCCGACGACGTGACCCTCACGATGATGCGGGCCCAGATCCTCAACGACCAGCTTGACCGTCCGGCCGACGCCCGCAAGCTGCTGGCCGAGCTTGGCGAACGCTGCGACACCTCGGCCCCCTGGGTTCAGCTCGCCCAGTTGGAGATGGGCCGCAACGATCTGGAAGCCGCCGCCGCGGTCGTCTCCAAGGTCCGCAGCCGTTGGCAGGAAGGCGCCGTCGGCGACATCCTGGAAGGCCAGCTCGCTCTCAAGCGGAAGGACGTCCCCGCGGCCGTCGCCTCCTTCGACGCCGCCCTCAAGAAAGACCCGGAGAACAAGATCGTCGCCTTCTGGAAGGCTCAGCTCGTCGGCCGCACCGGCTCGGTGGCTGAAGCCTCCAAGGCCCTTGAGGAGATCGTCCGCGACAAGCCGACCAAGGAGGTCGAGTCCGGCGTCAGCCTGATGGCGGCCGCTCAGTCCGCTCTCGCCGGCCTGTCGCTCCAGAACGGCGACGTCGACGACGCCATCCGTCGCTTCGAGGAGCTGAAGCGGAACAACGAGGCCGGCGCCATGACCCGCGCCGACCGCTGGCAGCTTGTGACCGCCTACGTCGCCAAGAACCAGTGGCCCACCGCCAAGGTGGAACTGGCCGCGCTCCTCTCCGACGCCAAGAACCCGCCGGGGCTGGACGACCAGGTCCGCGCCGCGAACCTTTATCGTCTGCACGACGAGGAACCCACGGCGATCGCTCTGGTCGACAACGTGCTGAAGGAGAACCCGGCGAACGCCGCGGCCGTCGTCACGCGTTCCTTCCTCCACATGAAAGTAAAGCAGTACCCCGAGGCGACCACCCTGCTTCGCGGCGCCGTCGACCGTTGCAAGAAGGACGGCGAGAAGGTCCCCGACGCGTTCTACCTGATGCTTGCGGCCGTCGAGAACGAGTCGCCGCCGCTGGAGACCTCCCCCGCCCGCACGATCAAGGTCGTCGACGAAGCCCTCGCTGATCAGCCCGACCTGGTCTCGCTGATCCAGGCGAAGTATCTGATCATGGCCAAGGGAGGAGACGCCGCCGGCGCTCTGGCCTTCCTCCAGTCGAAGTCGGAGAACGATCCCAAGGGGACCTACCGCCGGATGCTCGTCGACGTCTACCGCGAGCGGAAGGACTACGACGACGCCGAGAAGCTGCTCCGCGGCCTGATCGCCGAGTCGCCCGACGACGGCAACCTCGCCGCCGGGCTCGTTGAGGCCGTCTGCCTCTCCGCGGCCGACGCCATGATCGCGGGCGAGGCCGAGAAGCTCCACGCCCTCGATGAGAAGGCGGCCAGCCTGATCCGCGACTACCGCGGCAAGTTCCCCACCAACCTGGGCATCCTCCAGGCCGAGTGCGACCAGGCGGCTCGCCGGGGCGACTACACGCAGGCCCTGGAGGTGACCAAGGAGATCGACAAGGTCGCCAGGAACACGTCCGTCGGCCCCCTGCTTCGGGCCCGTCTCTTCGCCTCGCAGAATCGCCGCCTCGACGTCGCCAAGGCTTACGCCGAGGCGGTCGAGCGCGAGCCGCGTCGGCTGGACGTCCGCATCTTCCTCGGCCAGGCTTCGCTCCAGACCGGCGACGTCGACGAGGCCATTCAGCAGGCTGAATACGTGCTGAAGAACGAGAAGGCCAATCGTCAGGGGCTCCTGCTCAAGGCTCGGGCGCTCGACGTCTCCGGCCTCAGCGACGCCCAACGCGAGTCGGCCCGGGCCAACGCCGTCGCTCTGCTCGAGACGGCCGTCGCGGCTGACCCCAAGTTCGTGGAAGGCTTCCAGACGATCGCTGAGATCGAGCTGAAGCGGAACCGCCGTCCGGCCTCCCTCGCGGCTCTGAAGCGAGCCCGCGAAGCCGCGCCCGACGACTCCACGGTTCTGTCCCAGTACGTCCAGGTTCTTGCGGAGCCTGCCAGCGGGCAGCCCGCGCTGGACGAGGCCCGCAAGATCGCCTCCGACGCCATCACCGCCGGCGACGGTCCCCGGGTGCTTGCGGCCGCCCTCGGCCTGCACAAGGCCCATCGCCTGGACCTGGCGCTGCCGACCTCGGAGAAGGCCGCCGCGCTCCTGCCGGACTCGCCCGTCGCCCACCTGAACCTCGGCGACCTGCTCCTGTCCCTGGCCGAGAGCCAGAGCGACGCCGCCAAGGCCAAGCCCCTGTTCGAGCGGGCCGTCCAGGAATACGACCGCGTCCTGAAGATCCAGCCGACCTCCATCGAGGCGGTCAACAACAAGGCGTGGGTCATGCACAGCTCCCTGAACCAGAGCCGCGAGGCGCTGGATCTGGTCCAGTCGCTCGCCTCCAAGGCCAATCCCATGGCGCTCCCGGGCGAGTTCTACGACACGATGGGCGCCATCCAGGAGTCGGTGGGACAGGCCTCCGACGCTGAGCGGTCGTACCAGGAAGGGCTCAAGCGGGCGCCCGATCTGGCGGTGCTCCACTACCACCTCGGCAAGCTGATCGCGTCCGACAGGACCCGCGGCGAGCGGGCCAAGGACCACCTGTCCAAGGCCGTCGCCGCCAAGGAACAGCTCACCCCGGCCATGGCCGACGAGGCCGTCCGCCTGGTGAAGCAGATCGAGTCCGACGTCCGCTGACCGACCGTCCGCCGAATTGTCAAAGACCCACCCCGCCCCAGGCCCGGCCGCTTCAAACGGCCGCTCTGGGGCGGGTTCGTTTACGCGGCGACGGAACGATGGTGATTGGCGTAACTGCCTGTTCAATCACCGTTTCGATCGATGCGACGTTGGCTTCGTTCGTCGCCTTTTGCGAGGCGGCGGCGCCCTTTCGTCCCCTCTCCCGCCGGGAGAGGGTGGCCCGAAGGGCCGGGTGAGGGTCGTCGGACCTGTAGGCACAGTCTGGCTCGACGACTTGCACAACCGTCACTCCCTCCGAAATCCCACGACCCTCACCCGCCGCTTCGCGGCTGGTCTCTCCCGGCGGGAGAGGGGACGACCGCCGTCGGACGTGCGAACGATCGGCGGGTTCTGATCCCGACGCCGATCCCCCCTCATCCGGCCGCTTC